>JBDHQB010000010.1:0-98101 GCA_039806825.1 Parachlamydiaceae bacterium
AATTAAAAAAGAAAGTAAATAAAAAAAAAAAAATGAATTATGAAGGATGAAGGATGGCGGCTGCTTTAGCTCTACTAGCTTCACGCCTAGTAAAAGCTGTGCCATTGAGCACAGCATTCTAGGCGCTACACGCAGCATTGTTGACGTTGTTACAGTTGAGATATCAACCCATCATAAATTTTGAAAGCTTAGTAACAAGGGCCCTGGGAGATAGGCGAATAGAGAAAACTGAAAGCCAATTTAAAACTCCTGCAATTTTAAGAGATTTTCTTTTTTCCATAGCGTTAATCCCTTCTGTCACTACTTCTTCAGCACTTAAAGTAACAGGTAAATATGTTTTTTTAATATCCATACCAGAACGGGATTGGAACTCCGTGAGGGTTGCCCCTGGTGCAAGGGTTGTGACCGATACTCCAGAATCTTTAAGCTCCTCATTCAAAGCTTCTGAAAAGTTTAAAACGTAACTTTTTGTAGCAGAATAAACGTTGAACTTTGGGACTGGTTGAAATCCGGCAACCGAGCTAAGATTAAGGATTCTTCCTTTAAATTTTTTTAATTGAGGCAGGTAGAGCTTACAAAGTTTTGTTAAGGTAAGAATGTTCAATATAATCATATTTTGTACATTTTGCATTTCTTCATCTTCGAAGAGCCCTGAATAACCAAATCCTGCATTGTTAATTAATGCATCAATCTCAAATTGCTGATCTTGAGTAGCTTTGTATAAGTTTTCTGCAGAGTTTAGATCTGCTAGATCTAATGCAATCACTTCTGTTTTGATCCCATGTTGTTTGGAAAGTGTATTTGCCAAGTTATCTAATTTATCTTTTGATCTAGCAACCAAAATAAGATCTTTCTTTTTGGCTGCCAATTGTTTAGCAAATTCTTCCCCGAGTCCACCTGATGCACCTGTAATTAATGTATATGGCATAATAATCCTTAGTAGAGTTTATCTTTCGATAACTGATTATCGTTCTTTTGTCAAAATTATCTGGGTTGGTACTATTACTCTTCAAATTTTGAAAGGAGCTAAAAAAATGGCGAAAGCAGCGAAGGGTTCATACGAGATCAAAGTGGGTCTGGCAGAAATGCTTAAAGGTGGTGTCATCATGGATGTGACAACTCCTGACCAAGCTAAAATCGCTGAAGATGCTGGAGCTGTAGCTGTGATGGCATTGGAAAGAATTCCTGCAGATATCCGTGCTCAGGGCGGGGTTGCACGCATGTCTTCACCTGAATTGATCAGCAAAATCCAAGAATCCGTTTCAATTCCAGTCATGGCAAAATGTCGTATTGGACATTTTGTGGAGGTCCAGATTCTTCAAGCCTTAGGGGTAGATTTCATCGATGAGAGCGAAGTGCTGACTCCTGCGGATGAAGAAAACCACATTGATAAAAATGAGTTCAAGGTCCCTTTTGTTTGTGGCTGCAGAGATTTGGGCGAAGCTTTGCGCAGAATTGGAGAAGGCGCTGCAATGATCAGAACAAAAGGTGAAGCGGGTACTGGAAATATTGTAGAGGCCGTTCGTCATCAGCGATTGATTTCACGTGAAATAAGAAAATTGGCCTCTTTGGACCATTCAGAATTGATGGGAGAAGCAAAAAAATTGGGAGCTCCCTTTCATCTTGTTGAAAAAGTTGCTAAGGAGGGAAAACTTCCAGTGCCGAATTTTGCAGCAGGTGGAATTGCAACACCTGCAGATGCTGCCTTAATGATGCAGTTAGGATCAGAAAGTGTTTTCGTAGGATCAGGAATTTTCAAATCAGATGATCCTTTTGAAAGGGCAAAAGCTATAGTAGGTGCAGTGACCTATTACAACAATCCAGAAATGCTTGTCAAAGTATCAAAAGGTCTTATGAGTGCTATGAAAGGTGATGATATTCGTAAAATCAGAAGGGAAGACCTGATGGCATTTAGGGGCTGGTAATGTGATGTCAAAGAAGAAAATTGGCGTTTTAGCTCTGCAGGGAGACTTTCATAAGCACGTAGAAATGATTAATTCTATTGGCGAAACAGGGATAGAAGTTAGGACACCAGAAGAATTGCATAAATGTGATGGCTTGATAATCCCTGGAGGCGAATCCACAACAATTTATAGGCACTTAAAAGAAAATGGCCTGGACAGTTCTGTGAGAAAGTTTTCCGAATCGAAACCTATTTATGGGACCTGTGCAGGGCTGATCATTATTGCAGACAATTTAGTAGATGAAGGCCGCGTCATACCCATGAAGTTGATCGATATTGCTGTGGCAAGAAATGCTTTTGGTAGGCAGGTGGATTCTTTTAGTGCGGAAGTTGAACTGCATTTGGAAGGAAAAAAAGTACAGCCTTTCAAAGCGATGTTTATTAGGGCTCCTAGGATTCAGAATGTGGGCAAAGAGGTTGAAGTCCTTGGAAAATGGGATGAAGAGCCTATTTTAGTTAGGCAAGGCAACATTTTGGGGTCGACATTTCATCCTGAATTGACTGATGATGGGGCTGTGCACAAATATTTTGTGCAAATGATAATTGATAAATAAAAATGTTGTTCACGCTGACCTAAGAACCGTGTAGCTCCCGCTAGTGCCTAAAAACCGTGTAGCTCGCGCGGAGCGCCCTGGAGTGCTGTGCCCATGGCAGCTCTTTACTAGCGATTAAACTATAAGGGCCCAAGCAGTTTTGCTTTGGCCCTACTCACTTTATGGTTTGTTAAGAGCTGTGCCATTGGGCACTGCTCCAGGGCGCTCCGCGCGAGCTATTCGGTTTTTAGATAACTAGCGAGCAACAAAAGAAGAGATGATGTATGCAAACGAAAATCATGGGAATTGTGAACGCGACACCCGACTCGATTTATGGAGCAGGTAAGAGCGGAGAAGAAATGGTCGCCCAAGCTATTGCTATGGAATCTGAAGGTGCAGACATCATTGATATCGGGGGAGAATCAACACGTCCGGGGGCGGAAAAAGTTGGAATCGCAGAAGAATTAAATCGTGTTATCCCTGTTATTAAAGGACTTAGCAATAAAATATCCATTCCAATCTCAATTGACACCTATAATCCTGAAGTTGCTAAGGCTGCTATTGATCATGGAGCATCCATCATAAACGATATTACTGGCCTTGCAAATCCAGCCATGCAAAAATTAGCTGCTGAAACCGGTGTAACAGTCTGTATCATGCATATGCAAGGAACTCCTAAAGATATGCAAATCAATCCAGTATATCCAAATGGCATCATTTCTGAACTCATCGAATGGTTTGAAAAAAGGATCTCCCTGCTTCTTAAAAATGGAATCAGGGAAGATCAAATCATTCTTGACCCAGGGATCGGCTTCGGAAAAACGGTTGCCCATAATCATGAAATTTTACACAATTTGCACAAGTTGAAGGCGATAGGTTTTCCATTGCTCATTGGACTTTCACGCAAATCACTTATTGGTAAACTTTTAGGCAAGCCTACCGAATCATTGCTAGCTGCCACGATTGCGTTGAATACTTGGGCCGTTTTAAACCATGTTGACGTAATTCGCGTCCATGATGTGAAAGAACATCGTGATGTCCTCGACATTCTATACAAGGCAGAATACGTAGGTAAGGGATGGGCCTATACTACTTAATGGTTCCGGCGATCGAGATTTTTATCATTTCGATCATGGTCTATTACCTCCTTTCTTTTTTTTGGAACACTCGAACAATGGACCTTTTGTTTGGGCTTTTAGCTTTTTTAGCCCTCTACGTGGGTTCTTTATGGTTCCATCTCCCTGTCCTACAAAATTTGCTCTACTATTTTATTAACGTCGCGGTCATCGGGTTGATGATATTATTCCAACCAGAACTGCGGCTTGCATTATCCAAGTTGAGTTTGAAGAGCAAAAAATATCGTGAGCTCACAGAGTTTGACAAATTTCTGGAAAGTCTTTCGCAGTCTATTTACAAGCTTGCTGAAAGAAGGATTGGGGCCCTTGTCTTGCTTGAAAATCACGACCCCTTGGACGAATTTGCGAATAAAGCGGTCATACTAAACGCAAATTTTTCCCCTGAACTTTTGGAATCTATTTTTATTCCTACTACGCCTCTTCATGACGGTGCGGTCATCATTCGTGGTACGACGATTTTATCTGCCGCGACCATTCTTCCCCTCGCAGACGATAGCTCCCAAATTGCAAAATCGATGGGGACACGTCACAGAGCTGGATTGGGAATTAGTCAGATTACCGATGCATTGATCATTGTAGTTTCTGAGGAAACAGGAAAAGTTTCTTTTGCTCGTGAAGGAATGATGACTCGCGGGATTAAAATTGACAGGTTCAAAGGGATATTACGCAGTATCTTTACTCCACCTGAATCTACTCTCGCTAAGCGCATGAATATTTTCGGAAAATTTAAGGGCTGGAACTCATGAGAGACCTGTTTTTACATAACTGGCAACGCAAGCTCGCAGCCATTATTGTGGCGCTCGTTATCTGGCTTTTTGTCCATCACTCGATTCTTGAGAAAAAAACTATTAACAATGTTCCCATTCGTGTTGTCAATAGCCCTAGCGACAAGACGATAGTAGGCCTACAACCAAATGGACTGCTTTCTAAAAGGATTAATTTGACTTTGATGGGTGCTAAAGGTGTGATTGACGAGATCGACACGGGTGATGTTGAAGTGTTGGTAGATGCTTCGACTTTGAGTGAGGACCAAGGGTTGCTTGTTATCACAAAGAAAAACCTAATCAGTTTGAACCCTGCAATTGATTTAGCGGAGGAAGCAGATTTAGAATCGTATAGCGAATACCCGATCAAACTGAGCAAATTAATTACTGCAAAGGTTCCGATACGTGTTATTCCTCCTAAAGGTGATGCACCTGCTGGATATGTGTTTTTGGACATATGGCCGCAAAAACTTTACCAGAATGTCACCGGTCCTGAAGAACAAGTATTGGCATTGATGGCAGAAGGTATCACTTTGCAATATGATTTAAATAGCATCCCAAAAAGTGATCTAGATAAGATTCCGACATCTAGAGCAAATCTACATGATGATGAAGTCAGCTTCCCTATTCCCAACAGCTGGAAAAAAATTGCGATCCCTTTCAGAAATAATAGCATGGAGGATTTAACAGATCCGAAAGCTAAGATTCTGCATATTGACTTTTTGAGGAAAGAAACTTTACCGATCGACAGAGATATTCCGGTAAGGGTTTATTATCCCCTAGACAGTAGTGAGGAGTTTAACCCAACAAAAACACCTTTGCTGATTGAAGCTCCGTTGCATGAAAAAAATGGAATCGCCTATATAAGTTATCCTCTTTATATCCCAAATGTAAGCCGTATGTTCCTTGAGGTGATCCGCGACAATTTGGAGATTGTGATCACAGCCGGTGCTGATAGCGAAGGTAAGCCACTTAATTGGAGCCTGGTAGTGATCAATCCTCAGGATTTGGAGGATGCATATGTGGAAAAGCTTGTAGACCTCCACTCAGAAAATGGTGAACTAGAATCTAGCCACTCCTCAAAAAGGGAATCCCATCTTAGATCACGTTTCCAAGACTATCTCAACCATTTAAAGTTATATGTAAATAATGATCAAATATTCCAACTCGAAAGCCACTTGGTTAATGGGAAAATCATTGTTCTCCCCTTTCCTCCTACCAATGAAGTTCACAAACCTAATCTCCCTAAAGTAAATTAGACACCTTAAAAGTATCTGAGGATATCCATGCCTGCTGAACGTTACTATATTGATACTCCATTGAAAATCGATCTAGAGGTCTCAATCGAAGGCGAAGAGGCTAACCATTTGGCAAAAGTCATGAGAGGAAGGGTGGGAGATGAAATTGAAATTGTCAACGGGCGTGGAGTCCTAGCAGAAGGTATTGTCGACCAGGTTGGGAAAAACAGTGTCCTTGTCCACATTTCAAAAATCATAAAATCGGAGAAACCTCCAGTTCCTATCATCATTGCACAAGGGTTTCCGCGGTTAAATCGTATCGATATTATCGTTGAGAAAGGAACTGAATTGGGGATGACAGAGCTTTGGTTTTTTCCTGGTGATCAAAGTGAAAAAAAGGACCTTAGTCCTACACAAAGAACTCGTTTTAAAAATATTGCTATTTCTGCGATGAAGCAGTGCGGTTGTTTATTCCTTCCTGAGATCGTTGAAAAGCAAGCGTTAAGTAAATGGAAGGATCTTCCTTTCGATCTTTATTATGGTGATGTTTCCCCAGATGCCCCCACATTCACATCAGTATTGAATAAGGGTAACATAACAAATGGCATAGTCTTTATAATAGGCCCTGAAAAAGGTTTCAGCAAAAGTGAATCTGCAGAATTAAAGAATTTGAGGGCTACTGGCGTAAGTTTACATCAGAATATTCTAAGAACCGATACAGCCCCCTTGTGCGCGTTGAGTCAAATTTCTCCTTTTATGGGACATTGAAAGTATGAGTGTTAAGGAAGTCGATGGGAGTTGCAAGGAATGGTTATGCAATGAGCCACAAGTTTATCAAACATCCACTTCTCAAGTAATCGATAGAATAATTTCTGATGATGGCAACAGACCTATTCAACGCAGTGAACCTAAGACGCCTCTTTTATTTCAAGAGTTGCTAACTCTTGTGGAAAAAGCTACAGCTGGTTTTTTCCTCAAAATTTCTTTGGCAAAGATTATTATCCATGTGATCTCTGGGAAACCTTTAAATGAGATTTCCTCAAACTCCTATGAATATTCTATGGCCTTGCAATGGATCAATAATGCTGTAGAAGGAGTAATGGATGATCCCTTTCGCTCCTTTTTAGAGATCATTCTAAATGCTATTGATGCCGGGGTTTCCTCTAATGAGGCTGTTGGTCAATTTGGATTAGGACTTAAATCGGCTTTTGCATTTTTAACTTTAAAGGAAACCAATGGTGGAAAGATTTTCATTAATACTCAATCAGAATATGCCAAAGGGATCAGACTAGATTTTGAATATGACTGCGAATCAAAAGAGATTTATGTAGAATTTAAGTCTATAGACAGTGGTTACACCTTTGATAGTGGAACCTCGGTTAAAGTTATTCCTAACTTCCCCTTTTCAAGTGATTCATTAAAAAAAATAGCCAAATATACCTTCCACGCTTCGCAGACGACAAAAGCTATACTAAGGATAAATTTTAACAACGAAGTCCAAACTGTAGGAAATTCAAGATCGAATCATCTTGTCGAAGTGGATATTACTCCTGGATTACTTCAAGTCAGGGATTATGGACGTGGAATCACACCTCTCGAAACTCTTGCTAATATGCTGAATATTGGCAATTCAACAAAAAAGGAGGCCAAAACTTCTTCTCAAAGGAAAGGAGAATGTTTTTTTTACTTTTCACTCGATAGAAGGGAAAACCATCGTCCTCAAGTCAAAATCTTTGTCAACTCGATTGTAGTTTTTGAACAAGAAATCCCTTTTCAATTTAAGATTAACGAATACTTGGACATTTGCGTACATCTTCCTTATTGCCCTCAGGTTACATCCAGAAACCAAATATTAATTCATCCAAAAATCATTTTAGATCTTATCGATAAAACCTTGGTTGAGAGCGTAACGCATCCTCGATTGATCTGCGCACTTTATGTCGCTTTACAAGCTTGGGAAAATCATTCAAGCAATGAAGAAATTAAAAGCGTTTATACAACATATCTTAAAGAAAGGCTCACTGAATGGATCAATGATCATCCCGATGTTTTGGTGATAAATATCGAACATGCGAGTTTTTTCAACCATCTTCTCCCCTCTGATGTAAATAGGATATTCCTACTCCCTTCCCTAGCAAATTTTAATTTTCGTCGACTTGAAAAATTTTTGCAGCTTTATTTAGCAGAGAAATGTGTTTTGGAACTTGAACAAATTGCAATCACTGGCCGACTTATTCCTGGTCGCAATATTGCCTTTGTGGGTGACTCAATTCTACAAAAACCTACTGATTTTAAATTCTGGAACCTAATATTTTTCCCTAGAAGCTGGCTAAATAAAGGAAGTCGAGAAGTTTTAGTAGAAGAAATTTCATATACATTTCCTCATTTGAGACCATTAAAAGAAAATGAACTAGGTTTTTTATTTGATAAGCTTGAACTTATTAGAAAATCTTATTTTGAGGTTCCTAAAAACTTTGAAGAGGAACTTAAACATTTCAATGCATTGCTTTCTGCAAATGACCTGTTAAATGTCCTTTCAAAAGAACAACGGACTAGATTAGAAAATTTCCGTCAAAGTTATTTAACGTTACTTGGCCATGCTCTGAACTTTGATTTGTCAAAAGAAACCTCTACCTATGTCTGTTACAAGAAAAAAATAACCTCAATTTATGAAAAGTCCACATGGAATTTTTATAGTCCGATCTTGCAAAAGACGTTAAAGCTATTAAAAGCCCATCCCCTCTTATACAATAAAATTCTGGATTGGACCATCGAACATTGGTCCAATATTGCTGAAGTCCACGACAATCCTACAGAAAATAAACCAAGGTTACTTTCTGGAGAAATATTGGTTATGCCAGGGCCAACATATACTTCACCTATTGGTCTATTAGCTTTTCTGATTAACAACAGAATTGATTTGCAGATCATTTTTCAAATTATCCAGGAATCACGAAATCTGTATGATTTTATGATCTTGGGCAATTTAATCTCCCTTGCTAAGCAAAAATCGACACTTAGGATCATGCAGTTCTCTTCAACTTCAAATTATTACGAAAAAAGGATTATATGTTACGCGTTAAGACACTACATTGAATATATCTTACATTGTCAGATTACCTTTGAAGAATTGAAAGGCTGGTATTTTACAAATATTTGGGGTTCTGTAGATTCCATGAAAGTGGATTCTTATTTAGAAAAATTTGTATCAAATATAGCTGAAACTCATAAAAAATTAGAAAATCATCCGCGTGATTCATTTATCACTTCTGATGTCACTCTGTCATTAGCATCCACACAAGTTTCATTCAGCATAAAGCAACTCATTCAAGCAATAATTTTTTACCCAAATTTAAGACAAGTTTTCATGCAAGGAAGGCTTCGAGAGGGGCTTAGTTATATTTGTGAACAAAAAGGAATTACAACCGATCGTGTTCAACAACTCATACAAAGCACAAATGCTCAACCTTATTACCAAGCTTGTGGAGTTGCATTGCTTAGGCATTCTGTTGAAGCCCTGAGAACCCATTTTTTTACAAATAAAGATATTTTATTCAAGGTGGAAATGCTTTCTCATGGAAGGATCTATTTTTCAGTTCAAAACTTTGTAGGATTTCATTCTTTATCTGAATTATTAGATTTTTTTGTGATTGACCATAAAAACAACGACATCTTCATTCTCTATAAAAGAGCTCGGCAAGTTATCATTACGACGCGTGTTTTATTAGAAAACAAAGTCTATATTGTTTCGGTAACTCCGAATTTAAATGTTGGTGATCTGCAAGTAAGGATTGTAGAGGCTTCAGAAGAATTCTTAAAAAAAAATCCTAATTTTACAGGTACAAAAATAGAAGTGTGCACACTTCCTGTAGATGGGAAAATTGTTCATGCCGAATATCTAAATGCTCATTCCAGCTTTAGGCTGGCTCTTGAATCGTCCAATTTAATGCAAGATGAGATCAACTTGTGGCTTTATAATAACAATGATTGGGAAAATGTCAGGAATTCCTTTGTAGAAATTTTTAGATGCCATGCAAATATAGCTGTTTCAAGAACAAGTTCTGTGCATCAGCAAAGCTTTGTGACAATTGGTGGAGTTTTTTTTCAAAGCTTCGCGCTTTTTAACAAACATTACAAAGTGATGCCCCCTAACTTTTTCAGGTATTTTCAAAATGGGATCAATCTTGATTTGCCTAACCAGTATGGAAAAGTTTTGCAAAATCGTTGTGAGATCATATTGACTGCTGAGCAAATTCACGAACTTAGAGTTACCCTAGCTAATGCTTTTTACCTTCAAAAATTTGAGGAGAGCAAAGGTAATTGTTTTATTTATTCTGATGAGAACGGTCACATCGGGAATATCGATCAGTTTTACATTATAAAATATCCGGACCAATTTGCAGAGTACCTTCAGGATTGTGAAGAAGGAAGGGATTTACAATCGATTGAGAACTTTATGACTCATTTTATTCCCTCTGTTTTGCATAATAGCCCTTACAAAAACTTTAGGGAATACTTAGCATTTTATGTGACAGCTGTCATTAATCTTAGGCAAAAATTTCTTAGTAGAATCAATGAAGAATTTCGTGCGAGAGAAACAACAATTTTGGCTAATGCGAAAGGAGGCTATTATTCACAACAAAGATGGGCAGAAATTGTATTAAGGTTGAAGACGCTAATTGAGAAATGGAAAAATGAACTTCTTCATCATAAAAGTGAGATGAGCTGGATTCCAGTTCCAAATATTCCAAAAGATCAAGCTGCATTTCTAAAAAATTTGTTTGATCATGGAGTTTTGCCGTGGATTAAGAAGAAGTTTAATCCTGGCGAGTTTCCGATCATTGATGATACAACAATACGACGAAAGTTTGCTTCAGTCCTCAAAAGTGAAGTAGAAGAGCTTCCTCCCCTTTTATTACAACTTAACGGAAAGAATATTACAGACTACAGAATTTTGCTTAGTCTTACAAGTAAAGCCCTGGAAGTTTTGATGGAATGCTTATCTGAATATTGCAAACTTTATCTCCAAAGAATCAATGTCAAGCTCGCTTCCCCAATTGTCCTTCCACAGTATAATGAAAATTCCACAACTGCAGCATCTTACCATCGAAATGGAAATTTGATAAAAATTAATTTTCGTCATGTCAATGTTGATGAATTCTTCGAACTTCTTAGCTGCATAGCGGCGCGAGGCAATAAGAAAGTTTTAGAAATCATGTATAAGTTATTCGTACCTAACTTAACAGCAGGCTGTTTAATTAATCATGAATTAGAACATTGCATCCAAAATCAGGTTTGCAAAGAGGGTTTTCATGGTTATGTAAAAAACATTGAAGGTCATTGGGTTCCTTTTGAATCTTCAGCGATCTCAAGAGCTAATCATGTTATCTACTTTAGATTCTTGTTAGAGTGGAGAAATGTTGTTGAAAAAATCCTTTCTAGAGTTTCTGGCCAAATGGATTTTGAAGTATTTGTCCAGTTATCTAAATTGCTTCGAACTGAAAGAATCAACCATTATGTGATGAGTCGTTGCTGTAAAAGTTAGCGGACGCAGCGGACAAAGCGGACGTAGCGGACAAAAGTGCAGTGTAGCGTGCAAAAGCGGTAGCCTCTCCGCAGGCGTGGAGTGCGGTAGCGGAGCGGATGCGGAGCTACCGCCATGCGTTGCAAGACAAGTTTGCAGCCTCTGCCGTAGGCCCTGGAATGCGGTGGCGACCGGAGGGAGCTACCGCCTTTGCACTGACCGATGAAAAAGATTTTTGTATAGCAAGATAATTGGCATTGTCACGCTTTTTGAAAGCAAAAACGTTGCTTGTGGTCAGGGCAAGGGCGGTAGCTCCCTCCGGTCGCCACCGCATTCCAGGGCCTACGGCAGAAGCTGCGAAGCTTGTTACTCAACGCATGGCGGTAGCTCCGCATCCGCTCCGCTACCGCACTCCACGCCTGCGGAAAGGCTACCGCTTTGGCTCCTTTATTGCTTGAACTTCGTCCGCTTTGTCTGCTATGTCCGCTTTGTCCGCTGTGTCCGCTGTGTCCGCTTTGTCCGCTGTGTCCGCTTTGTCTGCTATGTCCGCTTCGTCCGCTTTGTCTGCTTCGTCCGCTTTGTCCGCTTCGTCCGCTTCGTCCGCTTTGTCCGCTATGTCCGCTTTGTCCGCTTTGTCTGCTTTTCTCCTGGTCTTGTAAAAATATAATAAATCAATTATGCAATGCTTGAGTTGTTATTAAAGGAGAGACTCATGATTGTTAAATTAGCTTACATTTTTGGTATTGCATTTATTATTGCAGGTATTGCTGGATTTATTCCTGTTTTAAATCCAAATGGATTTTTACTTGGCCTTTTCCATGTTAACGATCTTCACAACTATTTCCATTTATTGGCTGGTGCAGCAGCATTGCTTTGCGCCCTTGCAGGAACTAACTCGGCACGTTATTACTTTCAAGTGTTTGGTTTAATCTATGCAGCATTGGCTTTATTGGGATTCTTTGTCTATGGGGATACTCCCATATTTGGTTTAATCGCCAACAATACTGCTGACAATTGGTTGCATGCAGTTACTGCTTTGGTTGCACTGACAGCTGGTTTTCTTTGGAGAGACTAGGGTAAAGAGACAGAAGACGGAGGAAGCACGATGGACACAATGGACAATATGGACACAATGGACAGTATGGACAGTATGGACAATATGAGCTAAAAATTGTCCATTGTGTCCATTGTGTCCATTGTGTCCATATTGTCCATACTGTCCATTGTGTCCATCGTGCTTCTTCCGCCTTCCCTCTTCTAAAACACAACACCTTTATAAACGAGAGCCTGCGAAGGAACAAGCGTTACCAGCTGCCCCTCTTTTAAGATTTGAAGCGCACCATCTGCTCGCGTCAGGATCGGTTTTTCCCATTTTTTGGCAACTTCTTCCAAATACTGCTCTGAAGCTAAATCATCGATATGGTTTTGGAGAATCACACCTTTGGATTCTTTGATCAGTGGCAAGTAAGAATCATCACATTGGGTAATCACCAATATTTGTCCTTGTACAGCATAAGGTTTCTTTGATTCAGCTGTCATCACCATTGAAATATTCCCATGCACCCTTTCTCCTACGCCGATGTGCCCCCGTACTAAGACCTCTCCAATGCTCTCTACAATCATCATATTTGTTGTTCCTGCCACCCCAAAAGGTGAACCGGCAGTTATGACAACCAAATCTCCGTAGGAAACAATTTTGTTGTTAAGTGCATATTCACTAATTTTTGCAAAGGCTTCCTGAATGTTCTTACTTTCATCACTTAAAACAGGAGTGACTCCCCAATTAAAGGCTAACTTATGATAGGTGGGTTCGATAGATGTCATCGCAACAATAGGCATCGAAGGCCTCATCCTAGACACCAACCTTGCAGAAGTTCCACCGCTTGTAAAAGCAAAAATCGCTTTTGCATGGGAACTATAGGCTGTTTTAACAGCAGAAAGAGTAACAGCCGAAGGTACATCATGGTAGACTAAAGGTGCATGGTGGTCGAAAAACTCCCTATAATTAAAATCTTTCTCAGCTTCTTCTACAATCGTTCTCATTGTATTCACAGCTTCGATTGGGTAACGTCCTATTGCAGTTTCGCCTGATAGCATCACTGCTGAAGTACTATCGTAAATAGCGTTTGCGACGTCTGAAGCCTCAGCTCTGGTTGGCCTTGGATTGGTAATCATAGATTCTAGCATCTGGGTCGCAGTGACAGAGGGTTTACCAGCCAAATAACATTTTCTAATCATCATTTTCTGCAGCTTTGGAACTTCGCTCAATGGAACCTGTATCCCTAAGTCCCCTCTTGCAATCATGATCCCATCAGCCACTTGAACAATAGTGTCAAAATTATGGACTCCTTCGCGGTTCTCAATTTTTGCGCAGACAAGGATCTCAGATTTTTTCTGCTGTGCTAGTAACTTCTTGATCGTCAGGACATCGTCTGCTGTGCAAACAAAAGATGCAGCGATGATATCTACATCTTGCTGGCATCCGAAAATAATATCGTCTACATCCTTATCTGTCACAGCAGGAAGGTCCAGTGGGAGATCTAATACACAAACACTTTTGCCTGAACGAATTAATCCAGAATTACTGATTTCGATTTCAACCCCATTGTCTTTAGGTCCTATGACTGTTGCACTAATATAACCATCATCAAAAAGGAGCTTAGCACCCGAGACCAACTGTTCAAGAATATGGACGGGGGTCAAGCTGATCCTTTTGGAATCTCCTTCAATTAGTTCAGGAACAAGGATTAAACGATCCCCTGCTTGAGCAGGAAATTCTTTATTTTTGATTTTCCCTAGGCGAATTTCGGGACCTTTAGTATCCAGCATTATCGCCAATGGACATTTTAATTTTGCACGTGCTTCTTTCAAGAGATTTATAGTTTCAAGATGTTCAGCATGAGTGCCATGACTAAAGTTTAAACGCGCTACACTCATCCCTGCCTCTATCAAGGCAATGATTTTATCCAAGCTCTTGACGGAAGGGCCTATAGTGCAGATGATTTTGGTTTTTGTTGGCATATTCTAAACCCTTAATTATAACGTGCTCGCGCACGTACCTGTGCACGCGCCCGGTTAAACCATAGTACACGATAATAAAATATACACAATCATTTAAAAATTGGTATCATGAGGCTAAAGGGAAGGATGAATAGAAAGGATGAAGGATGGAGTATGAAAAATAAAAGACTTAAAAAAGTTCTAAGAGATTTCTTATTTCATCCTTCATCCTTCATCCTTCATTCTTTATTAATATTAGTTTTTTTCCTAGGTAGCCTTTCTGCAGAAATACAGCAGGTCACTATTACTTGGACGGCAAATTTGTGCAGGTCTGAATGTTTAAAAAACCTACATGATCAACTAGGCAATATTCCCAGTGTACGTGAAGTCAGGATCAATGAAGGAGCTGGCAAAGCATTTATTTTTATGAAGCCTAATGCTCCATTCTCTTTTGCTCCCTTTAATCAAGCGATGCAACTTGTTGGACTCAGCATCATTGATATTAGAGTCAGAGTTAAAGGACCTATAGCCAATCAAGGGCAAGACTTTCTTCTTTTATCTTCAGGTGACAACACCCCATTTACCCTCATTAATCCCGTTGTTCCTGAACGTAACAATTATGTAGTGCAATACAATGCAGGGGCAGTCAATCGCAGATTAAGCCCTGACAATTTGAGAAAACTTGAGGAAGCAAGAAAATCCCGAGAGATCGCGACGATCGAAGGTCCTTTATTTCTTCCCGAACGCTCCCCCCCACTCCTTTTAGTTATTGAGCAAATTAGTTTTTCAGCTGCTAAGTAGCTTTAACATTTTGCATTAAACACAAGAGGTGTGTATGGAGCATATTGAGAATGATCCTGCCCCTATTGGTGAAACATCACCTTTATCCTTATCAAAAAAGGCATCCGTTCCTGTAGTCCCCTTTTTAAATATTCCTACAGAAGCTTCAAACCCTCCAATACGTCGTACGAGAAGTTGGAAAGAATTAAAAGATAGCCCAAAGGCAATTCTAAGGGAAATTTCTCATTTTTCTCCGGGTTCCCCAAGAGCATTAAAAGATAGAGAAAAGCAAGCAACACAGCTGACTGGGCCCTATTTTTTGAGAAAACCTTCTCAAGAAATAGCTAAAGCATCAGACCAGCTAAGATTAGAAAGTCGACAAGACTTATCAAAACGTTTAGCTGGGAAATCTGGATATCCTTGGGAGGATATTGCTGCAACCTGCGATGCAGACCTTATTGAAAGTTTGCTTAATCTCTATAGATTGGCTTTAAAAGTCTATCCTCAAGGTTCTACAGCCGAGTCTGTCATGATGATCGCATTTGAGATCATTAATAAATCCAAACGAAAAACTGCGTTGGGTGGAGAAAATGGCAAATCTTATGCATTAGCAATCATTGGAATGCTAATAGACTATGTGACTACAGAACCTGTGGGTGCATCGAAATTGGCTGGAGGTAAAGAATACCAAGAGAGTATCGATAAAATAAAAAGTAAATTTAAACAACGGATTGAAAGCACACATGAAACATTAAAAAAAATCTATGTCGCACATTCAGAGGCAGGTCTTCAAAATCCAGAACTGGCCTGCATTAAGCAAATCCCTAATGAAATCGCCAAGTTATTAATGCCTGTGCAAGGCTTGATCAATTTTGGGGTTATAGGCGCTATCAAAGAAGCTTTTGTCAAAGAGGACAATCCTCTCAACTATCAAATTAATTTGTATTATGGACTTGCACATCTCAAATATCACTATGAATTGCGCGATATCCTTTCAAAAATCAAAAAACCTTTGAATGAAAAGGATCCAAGTCATTTTGTGATTAGGTCTACACAAGGGATCTCAATGAAAGACCCGGTCAGTGAACTGGATGCTCAACGTACAGCTTTAAGCGCACTTTTGTCGCACCTTCGACAACATCCTACAGAAGATAGCTGTTTCACAACTTCAATTGCCATAGAACTCATGACCTTTAACCTAGGATGTTGTGCCAAAGATTTTTCAGAGCTACTGGAGACTAGCAAACTCACCCGCAAAGTTAATGGAAAAGTGATCGACTTCCCCTTTGTTCCGCACATGAACGGTGAAAGTGCAAATAAACTTCTTAAATTTGATGGCAATGGAAGGATTATCGATGGAATGAGGCAAATGGGATTTCTTTGGGATGCACCAGGAATAAAAGGAGCTTGTCAAGCAATTGGGATCGATGATCCGAAAACTGTGATCAAGCAAGTTTACCTGAATAAAGGGGGGGCTTTCATCCGAAGAAATAATTTCATTAGTTTACGCGATTTTCTATTAACGATGGCCAATCACCCTACTGCCAGCAAAGAATATTCCCCGAACGAACTTTTTAATCGCGCATGTTTCCTTTATGACTCCTTGACCTCTTGTCATCCACTTCTGAGGGTGTGGGAAAACTCCCTGGCAGGTATGTCTGAAGCGCGAGAAACCAGCATCATGAAAGCAGCGATATCCGACAGTGTTGTAAAGGTCATTAGAGATTATGCCAAGTTAGTTGCAAATGATTTGAAATGGGAAGAGAGTGAATTCGAAAAAATGATGATCAAAGAGCTGCAAAACCAAGGTCATCTCCAATATGATCCTGAAATTGAGAAGAGAGGTCCTTTAAACGGTTCACAATGCGTTAGAGGAGCTTTCGTATTATACCAACAATCCCCTGCTCAAAGTTCCCTTAAAAGAATGCGTATTGATACTCCAGAACTGTATCAAGAATTCTTGAAAATCATTTTAGAAAGCACTATTCATAAAATCCCGAAATCTGAACGAGCTAATAAAACTAATGAGCCTTACATTCGTTTTATGACCGATTTGGCAGCCTATGTACAAAGTGAACTTTTTATTTCTGCAAATTTAGAGTGCTATCATGAAGAAAACCTTAAGTTGATTGAAAACTCTATCGATTACGAAAAATTACGATATACTCCTTGGATAACCAGGATCGGCAATAATCCAAAAGCTCTTCTCAAAGTGTACTATGAAATCGATAAACTTCCAGATACGGAAATTTTTCAGCCAAAAACTGAAATGGACCTCCTTTGCAAGTTTATCAACTTGCGAAGAGATTCAACACCTAGAACAAAAGATTTAGCGAGGAACCCATTCTATTTACAGCCGGTGAGAAGGCCAGGAATGCATGCTTTCTCTGCTTTAGCAGGAGAACTTTCTATTCCAGCCAATATCTCAACAGTTGATTGGATCGATCGTTCGATCGTCCGACCTGGTTTAGAAGTTGCCTTCGCTTTGCTGCAGTCAGGACAACGAGACGAACTTATCAAGTATATTACCAGTAGATATAGCGATGCTGCTGCCAAACATTCCATGGAAAGAACTTTAAAGCATGTCAGTCTCAATACAACTATTAAGGAATTTAGAGACTTTATCTTGTCTCTTGTAAGCAAAATTGAAGGTATGAATTCTGAGATCAATGCGCAATTTGAAAGGGATTTGGACCATAAAATTTATACAACTTTGCCAAAAGAACTAAAAACTAAGCTCGAAAACGCCTCATTCCAAGTGGCAGATTCTAACATGCCTGAAGGGATCAATGATGTACGTTATTGTTTTACGGTGAACCCAGGTACGGGGGGCCTCTCCTTTTGGGCATGCCTAGACAATAAAACCTTATTGAACCTGTTGGATGCAAAACAATGGTTACTTAATCAGTCTTGGGAGTTTTACCGACATCCACAGAATGCCAACGAATCCCCTCGCTTGAACTAGGTTTGTACCACATTTGACTGTGCCATAGATCATTAACGAAGCGGAAATGCCTACGATAGAAGGACTCTCTAGTTTTGATTTTCTGGGGTGAAACGGGCTCTGCCATAGCAATATCGACATTTTTACTGATATTGACCATGCGTGAAAAATGGAAGCCACTCTCCCCTTTTTCCTCGTCTTTGTCATCGTTAAAATCTTTATCAAAAACACTTGGGTCGATATCTGTGATCGCTATTAAGTGGTCTGGGCAAGCAGAAAGGGGGAGAAAAAAGGATGAAGCTGTGAAGGCTAAGAGTAATAAACGCATTGGGTGACCTCTTATAGTGTTTGCCCCAGTAAATCAAAAATTTAAAAAAGGGTGAAGGAAAAAGGTTGTTTAATGCCTGAGAAATTAACCACGGAGCGCACAGACTCGACTTTAGCATTTTTTGGGAAGTCGGAAGTCAGAAGAAAGGACAATGTTAATATATATATATGGATTAAAAATTGTCTATGGCGTCCATAGTTTCTTCTGCCTTCCGACTTCTGTATTCTGTCTTTCTGTCCTATGTCCTTTCTCCATGTGCTCCGTGCTCTCCGTGGTGAATTTCTGTAAGGACACCAAGCTTTTTCTCACTCTAGACACCAAAAAATGAATAGGTTAAACTAGTTGAATGGAAAATCGCCAAATTATCCTCAAAAAAGTTTCAGTCCACAATCTTAAAAGTGTCGATCTTACCCTCGATAGTAATGAATTGATTGTGTTTACCGGAGTTTCGGGTTCCGGCAAGTCATCCATGGCTTTTGATACCCTTTATATGGAAGGCCAGCGCCGCTACGTGGAATCACTTTCTACCTACGCACGTCGTCAAATGGAGGAGATGAGCAAGCCCGAACTTGAGTCTGCTTCAGGCATTTCTCCTACAATCTCAATTGAACAAAAAAGCGCAGGAAGAAACCCAAGGTCTACAGTTGGAACTTTAACCGAAATTTACGATTACTTCAGAGTATTATACGCCAGAGTGGGAATCCCCCATTGTCCAGTCAGTGGTGAAGCTGTGCTGCCGCAAAGTCGGGAAAAAATTATCAAAATGGTCCAGTTTCTGCCCGCAGGAACTAAGCTCATCATCCTTGCCCCTTTTGCCAAAGGGAAAAAAGCGGAATTTAAAGAAGATTTCCAAGAACTTTTACGCAAAGGTTTCATGCGCGTTCGAGTCGATGGGAACATCGTCAGTTTGGAAGATGAGATCTCGCTGGATGGAAATCTCGCTCATGACGTCGATATTGTGGTAGACCGTATCACTGTAAGTGCAGAAAATAACTCGCGAATTGCTGAAGCAATTACTAACGCGCTCAATTTAGGACAGGGAGTTTGCAGTGTACTTGATACAGAAACTTGGAATGAACAGCTCTTTTCTATGCATGCGTTCTCTCCAAAATCGGGGTTATCCTACAACTCTTTAGAGCCTCACGATTTCTCCTTCAACAGCCCTTCAGGAATGTGTGAAAGATGCCATGGAATGGGAATCGTTCAGGAATTTGACCTCGATCAAGTGATTGATCCCAATAAAAGCATCGCTGAAGATTGCTGTTCCGTCGCGAGCTCTTTCCAAACAGTGCGATTTGGGAATATCTATTCCCATTTAGCCGATGTGTACAATTTTAACTTGCACACTCCTTGGAAAAAATTGTCAGAACAAGCCAAAAAAGTTTTCCTCTATGGGACAGACAAAAAATGGATGAAAATCAGATTTGTTCATCCGATTACCGGTGCAACCTGGATTGACCATATTCAATGGAAAGGGGTCCTCCATGAAGCACATACTCGTTTTGCTGAAGCAACAAGCGAAGGGTACCGCAAAAAAATGCTCAAGTTAATGCATGAGCAAATATGCCCAGAATGTCACGGAGAAAGATTAAAATCTTATCCAGCGGCTACATTATTGAATGGAAAAAGGATCTCTGAACTTACTCGTATGACTGTCATGGAGTGCAGTGAATTTTTCCAAAAAATTAAGCTGTCAGAAACTGACCAACAAATTGCTGAGGAGCTTTTAAAAGAGATAAGACAACGACTCCAATTTTTAATCGATGTGGGACTCCATTATCTCACACTTGATAGAACAGCTCCCACTCTATCTGGTGGAGAAGCACAACGTGTACGGCTCGCTTCTCAAATCGGATGTGGACTTGTAGGGATTACATATATCTTAGACGAGCCTTCTATTGGACTTCATCCTCGTGACAATAAAAAGCTGATCAAAACATTGAAACACCTACGAGATCTCGGCAACACTGTTATTGTTGTTGAGCATGATGAAGAAACCATATTTGAAGCGGATAGAATCGTCGATTTTGGGCCCGGTCCGGGTGTTTTTGGAGGAGAGATTGTTCACAATGGAACTCTTCATGGACTCATCAGAAATAAAAATTCGATCACCGGAGGCTACCTATCAGGGCGTTTAGAAATCCCGATCCCCAAAAAGAGACGTAAACCTGTAAAAGAGTCGCTTATCATTCAAGGTGCAAAGCATCATAACTTAAAAAATATCGATGTTAAAATCCCACTAGGAATTTTTGTGGCCATCACAGGGGTTTCAGGCTCAGGAAAATCTTCACTCATTACTGATATTTTGCACCCTGCACTAGCCAATGAGCTGCATGGCGGTGAAATGGCGGTAGGATTGCACGATAAAATCAAAGGAATCGAGAACATTGATAAAGTGATTGCCATAGACCAATCGCCGATTGGTAGAAATCCTCGCTCAAATCCTGGAACCTACATTAAGATTTTCGATGAGATCAGAGACCTTTTCAGCCGGCTTCCTGAAAGCCAAGCGCGAGGATACAAGCCAGGACGTTTTAGTTTTAACGTCAAAGAGGGTTCTTGTTCCCAATGTGGCGGAATGGGAATGGTCAAAATCGACATGGACTTTATGGAAGATGCATGGGTGGAATGTCCCCTTTGTCTCAATAAGCGTTTTGATCCTGATACCCTCTCCATCTATTTCAAAGGTCACAATATCCATGATATCCTTGAGATGGACGTTACAAAATTACTAGATTTATTTCAAAACCTACCCTCGATCAAACATAAGCTAGAAGTTCTTGAGAAGGTAGGGTTAGGCTATTTGAAGCTTGGCCAGTCCTCCACAACACTATCAGGAGGGGAAGCCCAAAGGATTAAATTGGCAAAAGAATTAGTAAGACCCTCCACTGGCAAAACCCTTTATATTTTCGATGAGCCTACAACTGGACTTCACTTCCACGACATCAGTCATCTGCTTGCAGTGCTTCAAGAATTAGTTGAGCGCGGTAATTCCATTGTTGTAATTGAACATAACATGGACATTGTCAAAACAGCTGACTGGATCATCGATCTAGGACCTGAAGGTGGATATCAGGGTGGAGAGCTTGTGGCTGAGGGAAATCCAGAAAAGATTTCTAAAATGAATACTCCTACCGGCCATGCAGTGAAAGAAGCCCTCAATCATTACGACAATTGGCGCAATAAAGCTCTTCAAGATCAAAGTAAGAAAAGGCCAAAACGTGCGGAAGGAATTACTGAAATCACCGTTCAAGGGGCAGAGCAAAATAACCTTAAACGGCTCGATCTTGCTATTCCAAGGGAAAAGCTCACAGTTTGTACCGGCCCCTCAGGATCGGGAAAAACATCTTTAGCTTTCGACACCATTTATGCTGAAGGGCAAAGACGTTACATCGAATCCCTCTCCCCTTACGCACGGCAATTCGTTAAGCAGATGGCAAAACCAAAGGTGGAGCATATAGAGGGACTTTCTCCTGCTATTGCTATTGAACAAAAATCGCATGCCGGAAATCCCCGCAGCACTGTTGGGACGATGACCGAAATTTACGACTATTTAAGAGTCCTTTATGCACGCATAGGAATTCCTCACGATCCTGAAACAGGAGAAGTCATAAAGGCCATCAGCAAGGAAACTGTTGTAGATCGGATTTTAAGTTATCCCGAAGATACAAAAGTTCAGGTTTTGGCTCCTATTGAGATCAAAAAAAGTGAAACCTTTGCTGATGTGATTTCGCGCCTCAGACGGCAAGGATATGTCCGCATCAGATTAAATAGTGAATTCTATGAGCTCGATACACCTATCGAGATGATTCCCTTCGATCGCAAGCGTAAGAATGAACTTGCTCTCGTTGTGGATAGGTTGAAAGTTAACGCGGGAATCAAACACCGACTGTTTGAGACAATCCAGAATGCTTCTCAGATTGGCGATAGCAAAATTATCATCGTGAAGGAAAATCAAGATATTTTCTTTAACTTAGCCTTTGCCGTGGAAAGTACAGGTAAGTCTTACGCTGAAATAACGCCGCAAACCTTCGCATTTAACAAGGTGGAAGGGATGTGCCCAGACTGCCTTGGATTAGGAACGCAATATGGGGCCAATCTTAGCAAATTTCATGAAATCATGGATCTTTCAGTCATGGGGCTTGTGCGCTTCTTCTGGTCTGAACATATCAATGAAGATATTATGCCCTATGTCGATGCCTTTCTTGATCAAGAAGGGATTGAGCCTTTTTCGCCCATGAAATTTCTTTCTGCGTCACAGCTCAATAGGCTCATGAATGGAACAACCGGGGAAAAGTGGTACACAGTAGGCAAAGACAAGAAACTCAGATTCCGCTGGGTTGGAATTAACAATGTCCTCGCCAAATTAGGAAAGAGTGGAAAAGATGTTTATCGTGAACAGGCAATCCCCCTTCTCGACGAATTGGAATGCCCCACTTGCAACGGAGCACGCTTAAACCCGCTCGCACTAAATGTCACGATTAATAACCTCTCGATCAGTGGACTTTGCAAACTTCCAATCTCTGAAACTTTGCCCTGGATGGAAAAACTTTCTATTAAGAAGGAAAATAAACTCTTAGATGAAGTTAAGCAACAATTGATTAGCCGGCTACGTTTCTTAACAGAAGTAGGACTCCACTATCTCGCCCTCGATCGACGTGCCCCTTCGCTCAGTGGGGGTGAAACTCAAAGGATCAGGTTAGCAAGACAGCTTGGAAGCGGGTTGACAGGGGTTCTCTATGTACTTGATGAACCCACCATTGGACTCCACCCTAGAGATACCGATCGACTTAATAATGCTCTCGATAAGCTGAAGAAACTGGGCAACACGATGCTTATGGTAGAGCATGATCCATTGACGATTGCGAGAGCCGATTATGTGTTGGACTTTGGACCACACTCCGGGGATCATGGCGGTCATATTACAGCCCAAGGAACCTACAAACAGATCCTAAAAGATCCAAATTCTTTGACCGGGGAATACTTCTCAGGCAAGAAAAGCATTCCGCTACCGACAGAGCGTAGGACTTCTGATGACACCCTTAAAGTAAAAAAAGCTAAAATCCATAATTTGAAGAATATTTCGACCGAGTTTCCAATTGGATGTATGTCTTGCCTGACAGGGGTTTCAGGCTCAGGAAAATCGACCTTGATGCAC
The DNA here is from genome assembly GCA_039806825.1 of Parachlamydiaceae bacterium. Lineage (GTDB taxonomy): Bacteria > Chlamydiota > Chlamydiia > Chlamydiales > Parachlamydiaceae > JBDHQB01. The sequence goes on from JBDHQB010000010.1 coordinate 23,369, forward strand.
TATGTCCTTAAATCTTTACTAGAAAAAGGAATCAATGAAACAGACACTGTAAAAACTGCCGAAGCAACCGTTTCAGGGATCGAAAACTTTGATCGAGTCATCTCTATCAACCAAAATCCCATTGGACACACTGTTAGGTCTGATGTTTGTACCTATGTAGAAGTGTTAGGGCCTATCCGTGAATTCTATGCCAGCCTGCCGTTAGCAAAATCAAAAGGACTCCAACCAAAACATTTTAGCTATAACCATAAACGTGGAATGTGTACTAACTGTTGGGGTATGGGCTACAAAAAAGTGGAAATGCACTTCTTACCTGCGGTTAGAGTTGTCTGCGACCAATGCCATGGGCATAGATTAAATCCGCTAAGTTTAGAAGTTAACTATCAGGGTAAAAATGTTGGACAACTATTAGAAATGACTGTGGAAGAGGTCAGGCATATGTTTGAGAACTTTCCAAGGATCGTGCGGATATTGGATACACTGATCTCTGTCGGTTTAGGCTATCTTAAATTAGGCCAAGAAATGGTAAGTTTGTCCGGTGGTGAGGCTCAAAGAATTAAATTAAGCCGAGAACTTGCAAAACGGTCCACTGGAAGGACAATCTATTTATTGGACGAACCTACAACAGGATTGCATAGCGATGACATTCAAAAGCTGCTTAAGGTGCTTCAAAAGCTCGTAGATAAAGGCAATACAATGATCATCATCGAACACAATATGGATGTGATCAAAAACTGCGACTGGGTGGTGGATATGGGACCTGAAGCCGGGGAAGCTGGCGGACAAATTGTTGTAGAAGGCACTCCGGAAAAAGTTGCCAAAACCAAGTCTTCTTGGACTGGGCAATATCTTAAAAGCTATTTAGGCCTTTAACAATGGATAGGATGGACTGTATGGACAGTATGGACACAATGGACAATATAGACTTTGTAGGCTGCAGATTAGTCCATAAATTGTCGCTTGCGCGGAGCGCCCTGGGGTGCTGTGCCCAATGGCACAGCTCTTTACTAGGGAATAAACTACAAGTGCCCATGCTACAATTCAAGCTTTCGCCCTACGAGCTTGACGGTTTGTTAAGAGCTGTGCCATAGGGCAACGCGCGAGCTCAACGGGTTTATCTTTGGCGCGGACTACGATTAGGTGCTACGTTTACCTTTGGAATCCTTAGGAGGAAATAGCTTCCGATATTCTGCTATTCTTTCTTCACCTTTCTTCATTTTGGCCTGTAGTCCCTTTTGAAACATATCGGAAGAGAAAAATATCCTTCTCCATGCCGAAGAATTTTCCTTAGACTTATAAAGATTTAGTCTTAAGCATTTTGATTCAACAGGCAACACTCCAAAATAATCTACCAACTTGCTGAACAATTGATCTGTTTCTTTTTTCAACCCGCCAGGAATTTTCGAGTATTTAATCAGAACCTTGAATCCTAATAATAAATCATAGGATTCTCTCAAAAAATGATAGGCGGGACTTTTTTCGTTCATCACACCCTCTGCAAATTTTTTAAGTTTATCCCTAAATTTTAGGATCACACTTATTTCATTCTCATTAAGTATGATTTCACCATTTTGGACCACCCCTTCATAGATATTATCTAAATGTCTTTTAGCACTATAAACATCATAATTTTCCAAGCACTGGAACAGGGCAGAAAAACTGTTTTCAAAATGACCAAGTAGGTTTTCATTTTTTGGAGAAACTATTGCCTGCTGCAATCTGGACAATTCATTCAAGATATTTTTATCAAGAGGAAGCTGTAATTTCTGATATCCTTTACATATTTTTTTAACAGCTTCAATGCAATTGATCAGATGCGCATTTTTATCCTTAGGATTTCTCTTAGAGGCATAAAATGGATACACAGCCTTTCGCAATACTAACTTTAACTCTTGATATTCCGCTTTACTTAGTTTGGATTTTGCTAAAAGCATCGGTGTAAATACAGAACAACAATTTCCATTTTGGCCACTTCCCCATAATCTAGGATTATTTGAAGGACCTTCAAAGGTCTGTCCAAATCTTGGCAACAACTGTTTATACATTTCTGAGGTACTAGAATGGCCATCTTTTAATTTTTCTAACGTTTTCTCGTTAAACTGATCTAAACTAAGATCAAAAAATTCTACGGCGTTTTGCATACTTAATGAACCCACCAGATTCACACGGTCAACTTCGCCTTTAATGTAGTGATAGTTTACATAAGTTCCATCATATAATCTGAAGTTGTATCCCTTTTGCATGTTCTTTTCGATTTCGAACATAATAACGTGAGTTCGGGAAGAGGTTGTAAAAGCTAAAAACTCATTAGCTTTCAGTGATGGAATCTTTTCAAAATGTTTTTTGTAATTGCTACGATCTTTAGACATTAACAGAGAGAATTCTAATGCCTGCTCTAAATTTGCTAAATTTTGTGATTCAGGATGTTTTCTTGCTAATACCTTGACAGCGTCAAGCAAAACAGGAAGTGTATTTTTTGCGAACTCTCCGCGACAAGCTTCCCCTTTGTACATATGATCAGCACAAAACATGTGAGCGATATTAGCACTCTTAAATTCTCGATCTATCAATCTGTCGTTTAGTTCCTTTGCAGAAACTTCAATTTCAGAACTTTTTAATCTGTAAGGCTGCTGAGGTTCTATTTGCATATAAATTTACCCCCTGTAAATCAACTTTTTAATCCCTTTAACAGGATTAGGGAAAGAGGACTTCTTTCCAGGAGTTGAATGTGGGGATTCTGGACTTGGCGCTAATTTCATAACGGGATTGTAATTGAAAAAGAGAAAATCATTCTGTTTTCCACATCTAGCGACAGCTAAGATTCCCCGTCCATAGAATATTTTGGATGCTGCTTGGCTTATCTCTAATTGGGAAATTTTATAAGGGGTAAAACGATTATGACATAAAACCGTGGCGGAGTTATTTAGCGACGAGAGGGTAAAAACAAAGCAATCGTGCACAGCAATGGATATCACCGCACTTTTATGCAATTGCCCAAAACGGACATATTTCAATGACCCAATTTCCCAAACGGATAGTTCTCCATTTTCCTTGCCCATGTAAAGCTTGCCATAAGCAGCTCTCATAGAAGTCACAGGTGAATTTCCCTTATGAAATAAAATTTGAGTTTGTAGTTCTTGATTATCATCACAACTGCCTATCTCGACTGAACCATCTTCAAATCCTACGAAAAATTTTCCTTCTGCAACTTCGAAGGAGGTTATTTTTTGATCCTGTCCTTTAATGATTCTCATAGAATCGATAGAGGAGTTGACCGTAATCAAAGCAGATCGATCGTGGCAGAGTCCAAAAATCAGACTTCCCTCGGATCTAAGTTCTACAATTTTTATATTTGCAGGAGGATAATTAATGAATTTAGGTTGATTCTCTTCCAACCTGTAGACAAGGCCTGCAGTGGCAACAATCCATTCACTATTTGCAAAAACAGCTGCTGTGCTAGGGGTATGGTCAAACTTAAAAGGCTTAGGGATACTCACAATTCTTGATTCTGTCGCATAACACGGTTCGCCATTTTCAAAATGGCAATAAAGGGCTCCCACGGAGTAAGAAACCGATGTCGTAGACTTGGATTGTTGTATTCTCATCGCCAATTTTAAGTAATTGACTATAGTGGCAGTGGCTACGGCTTTACCTCCAAAATGAATCGACATGCTTTTGTGGAAGAAATGGCGCCACTGTTTGCAGACTTCCGTAGATTTCGCGAAAGTTTTCAAATCTACCCTATTAAAAATAAAGGTCACCAAATCACTCGGCAGATAGCGGGTATTTTTAGCAGGAAGGCCGACGGAATTGTCATGGATAATGACGTAACTAGGGTGAGATTCTTTATAGTGGGCATTACCAGCTGGAAGCATAATAAACCTTTTATTAATTGAAGGAATTATTATACACTAAGATTTATTAAAAGTCAACTTTATTAATATATTGTAAAGATCCCTCTGAATTTAAAAATTAAAATTCTATTGAGTCACTTTACTGACACCAGCTTTTCTTCTTGGTTGATTGTAATCATAAGAAGTAAGGCCTGCACTCTCTGTGCCTAGAGCAAGCATTCCATACCAAAATAAATCCTGCTTATTTTCTGTTGAAGATTCATTGTCGAAATAACTGTTCTAGTGATTCGGTTATAGCATCTAATTTCAGAGGTATTTGCATAAGAAAAAGAGGCTAAAGAAAAAAGAAGGCAATCATCCACAGCAATGCTCGTGATAGCATGGTCGTGAATTTTTAGAGAGCCATACTCAAAAGTTTCTGTCGTTGCATCAAAAACAGAAAGGGATCCCCTATTGTTGCCTATATAAACCTTTCAGTAGGCTGCTTTCATTGCTGTGACATATGTATGATGAGGCACATTGGAAAGGCTTCTAAGAGTGAAAGTTTTATCATGGACTTCTACTATACCAGTGTCAAAAGCTATGAAGGATTTTCCATATTTCAGTTCAAAGGATGAAATGCTCTTTGGACTAGAAAATTCTTTCACATTTTCAGTTTGTTTAGAAGTATCTACGAGAACCAAATTTCTGCGCCCATCTGGAGCCCAAGTATTAGATCTCCATCCTTTTTTATTTCTTCAAATCTTTTAGCTGTAACAAAGTTAGCTACTACAGTTCTATTCTGTCCTTGGATTTTGTAAAATCCGTTATTGATTGCAACATAGTATAATCCATCCCTATGAAAACAAGCATCGGGATTGAAAAGAGCAGGAGGTAGATTTATTTCCTCATTGTCTGAAGTTACAATTTTAAAACCACTGTTTGAAACATATGAGACTATGTATGAAACCTCTTTTGAATCACGTGTAAAAGAACAGTCCAAGACTTTACCTTGGGATATAGTAGCATTGATGAGGGGTCTGTTTTCTTTTAAATTTAGGAATGTTCTCATGAACGTTCGAAAAAATCTAGGAACATCAACCTGACCGGCCTTAGTTGCTGTTGTAGGCAAAGTTCCTATTTCAGCATGTTTAGTGGGAAGATGTGCTAGAAGAATAGCTTTTAGATTTATTGGGTCCTGGTACCAGCGGTTCCATTGTTTACAGACACGGCTTATGTTTGGAATTTCATGAGGCGAAATGTACGTAAAAATAATACCGATAACAGCTGTAGGGATTCGGGCTTTTTCAGGAGCGTAATCCACCATATAACTAGGCTGATTGCTTTTATAACTATAATGTTTACCCGGTCCTTGAGGAGCTGCTAGCATATCTTTGCTTTTGTTAAATGGTGTTTTAATTACTTTAAAGGCAATCATTTAAAAGGAACAGACCAAAAAAGTCAAGGAACAGAATGGACGGACGCAGCGGACGCAGCGGATATAGCGGACATAGCAGATGAAGTTTGAAAATTATTAGGCAAAAAAAAATCCTCGCCAGCATCGCTGCTGCGAAGATTCTGAAATTGTCGACTGTATAATACAGATTAACGTTTGGAGAACTGGAAGCGCTTACGAGCACCCGCACGACCGTATTTCTTACGCTCTTTCTTACGAGGATCGCGTGTCAAGTAACCCAACGCCTTAAATGTTCCGTGGTGACGCTCATCCCCTTGGAGGATCGCACGTGTAATGCCCAAACGGATCGCAATCGCTTGACCTTCAATACCACCACCCTTTACACGGATGATCATATCGTAATTACCTTTAGCGCCCACTTCTTGCAAGGGTGCTAAGATCGTATTGCGCTGCAATTCGAGAGGAAAATATACCTCGAACGGACGGCCATTCACATCAATTTTACCAGAGCCTGGTCTTAATCTTACTGAAGCGACAGCTGTCTTGCGGCGGCCGGTGGTTACAACTTCTTCCAACATATCTTTCTCGCTTATTCTCTTAGATGTTTACTTTAATAGGTTTTTGAGCGTGCATTTCATGCGCTTCGCCAGCAAAAACGCGGAGGCGTTTTAGTTGAGCTTCAGCGAGGCGTGATTGTGGCATCATCCCTTTCACAGCATTTTCGATGATATAAGTAGGTTTGCGAGCAAGCATTGTTCTGTAAGGAACTTCGCGCAAACCGCTCATCGCGCCTGTGTGGTAGCGGTAAATTTTTTGTGCTTCTTTAGCACCTGTGACTCGAACTTTTTCTGCATTAATCACGATAACACCATCGCCAGCATCTGCGAAAGTTGTGAAAGTTGGTTTATGCTTGCCACGGAGAATTTTAGCGATTTCTGAAGCGAGACGGCCGAGAGTTTTGCCGGTGGCGTCTAATATAAACCACTCAGGTTTTGCTTCATGAGGTTTTACGATAAACGATTTTTGTGAACGTGCATTAGGTAATTTTGCTGGCTTTTCTGAAGCTTGCGCTTTCTTCACAGGTTGTGCTTTTGTCTCAGCTGATTTTGCTGTAGCTTTCTTAGCAGGCTTCTCTGCAGCAGCTTCTGTCTTTTTTGCAGGTTTTTCTGTGCTTTGTTGCTTCTTAGTTGGCATGTAAGACCTAGGAGTTTTTTCTATGGTTTATGGTGTGTTCTTAATTTAATACTCCGTTATCTTACCGACTCTGCACATTTTTGCCAACCGTTTTAATCATATTCCCTCGCTCTTCTTGAAAAAAGGAAGCCTTTCCAGTAAGATAGTGCATCAAATCTTAGGAATAGCAATGAAAAAGTTAAAAACATTTTATGTTCGCACCTATGGGTGCCAGATGAATGAACTTGATACCGATATTATGGCCGGGCAGCTTCTTCAAAGAGGACTAGAGCGTGTCCAGGATGAGTCCAGCGCTGATCTTTTAATCTATAACACCTGTTCGATTAGGGACTTGGCTGAACGAAAAGCGATGGGTAAACTGGGCCTGTTGGCGAAAACCCCTCAAAAAAATGCTATCATTGGTGTGACCGGATGCATGGCCAATGCCAAGAAGGACGACCTATTTTATAAGCTTCCTCATATCGATTTTGTTCTGGGGACGAACAATATCCACGATTTAAATAATGTCTTGGATGAGGTTTTGGCCAGTGGTAAGCAGACGATTAGGACTGATGATCAGTTTAAATATGAATTGGACTACTTAAGCACCCAACGAGACGATCCTCTAAAGGCCTATGTCTCAATCATTCGAGGATGTGACAAATATTGTACCTACTGTGTGGTACCTTATACTCGTGGGCCTGAAGTTTCGAGATCTCCCGACAATATTCTAGAAGAGTGCAAGCATTTGGTCAGTAAGGGGTACAAAGAAATTACTTTACTGGGCCAGAATGTGAATTCTTATGGGAAAGATCAGCCAGAATGGGGATGTTTATTCCACGATTTACTTTACAAACTAGATAATATTGCTGGATTGGAAAGGGTTCGTTTCATGACTAGCCATCCAGTTGACATTACTGTTGAGCTGATGCATGCGATACGCGATTTAAGGACAGCTTGTGAATTTGTTCATTTCCCGATGCAGGCGGGATCAAGTCGTATTTTGAAAAAGATGCATCGTATCTATACGATCGAACAGTATCTTGAAAAAGTGAGGATGTTAAAAGAGATTGTTCCGAACGTATCTTTGGGGACAGACATCATTGTAGGGTTCCCGACAGAGACGGAGGAGGAGTTCCAGGAGACTTATCGTTTGATGGAAGAGATTGAGTATTCGATCGCATTCCTGTTCTCATATAGCCCTAGGAAGGGTACTCCTGCGATGAGATGGAAAGATGATATTCCTGAAGAAGTGAAGAATGATCGATTGCAAAGACTATTATCTCTCCATGAGAAAATTCAGGCCAAGCAATTGCAAAAGGCATTGGGAACTGTTGTTGAAGTTTTGGTAGAGAAACGCAATTCCAAAGATGAACAGTATTTAAAGGGACTGACACGATGCTGGAGAAAAGTTATCTTCCCTGGTGGAGATGAATTGATCGGAAGTCTGCAAAAAGTAAAAATTCATAGCTACAGCCACCAAACACTAATTGGCGAAGCAGTGAAAAATTAGTTGGAAGACGGAAGTCAGAAGTCAGAATACAGAAGAGGGAAGTCAGAAGTCATAATACAGGATGATAGACTTTCTTCCGACTTCCGTCTTCTGACTTCCTGTCCTATCTCTAATTAGCTCTTGAGAAACAGTTATGCAGGTTGGATAATCTTAAATAGCTTTTTCCATTCGCGCCAGTCGTTACGCATACGGGTTTTTAGATCTTTGATCTCCTGTCTGATTTGAGCTGCCATTTGAGAGTTATTGCATTCGTATTTGAACTTACGATACTGCTGTCTCAATGTGCTAAGGGTAGAGATCTGATCAATAATATTTTGAGAGACCTGGTTTATTTCCTTTTCAAGAGTTTCTTTATTTTCAGTTTTTCCAAGCCTTTCAATAAGCAATCTTTTTCTTTCCAGGATCATTCTTTTACTGATCGTCTCCCAGTCCATTTTTTTAAGACCATGAGCTAAACCTAATCGTGAAAGGGTCCAAATCAACCATTTGGAGGGATCAAAGTGATACCATTTTACTCCGTTCCTATAGTCATTAGCATAAGTGTGGTGATAGTTGTGATACCCTTCTCCGAATGTAAGCAATGAAATTACGTAGTTATTAACTGCAGACTGCTCTTGGCAGAAAGGTCTATCTCCCCATGTATGTGCGAGAGAGTTTATGAACCATGTAAAGTGGTGAAGAGCAAACATTCTCAACCATACTGCAACGAAGAAAGCTCCCACATAATCATCCAGTAGATAACCAACGACGAGAGCAGCGATAACATTGGTGAATATCATCCAAAGTCCGCAATAGTTATGCTGATGCATGACTCTTGGGTTTTTTATAAGGTCTGGAACAACTTTCCATTCTATTTCAGCAGGTTTTTCTAGTATCCATGCAAAATGGGCATACCAAAACCCTTTTTGTATAGAGTAAGGATCTTCATCTGTATCAACATATGCATGGTGTTGTCTATGATCATAAGACCACCTTAAAATACTTCCTTGAGCTGCCATCGATCCAAAGAAAATAACAACCCACTCCACAAAAGGATGTGCTTTATAGGTACGATGAGAAAATAATCTATGGTAGCCTGCAGTAATACTAAGACCAGTAAGATATAGCAAAAGAATTGAGACCCCTATCATTCCTAAGGAAGGAGGAGAGAAATAAAAATAGAATGGGAGTGCGGCGAGCAAGAGGATCTGATAGCTGATAAGGAATATACCGGGTCCCCAATTAAATTCTTTATTATTGCGTGTTAAAGAGATAGCCATATTCCTCCTTAAGAAATAAAGCTAAATTATGGTGGATTTCTTAATTTATCTCACTAAGGAAATTGAGTAGAGTAGATTTTTTACTTTCGTACCCACGCCAGCACCGTAAATCTTTTTTATAATAGTTACTAAAAAGATTTACAGGGCATACGCTGGCACGAAATAAAAAATTACTTCTGTATGGTAATCACTCCGCAACCAATTCGGCCGCCAGAATCTCCCGTTGGCTGAGTTTTAAAGTCATCAGCCTTTTCGTGGATAACAACAGATCTACCGACGATGGAATTAGGTCCATCGAGCTCAAGCACTGTGTCAGTCCAATCGTAGTGAGCATGCCCACTTGCGTCTGCTTCAATATTCCCCAGGTCACCGACATGCCTATGTTTATCAGTAGGGCCGCCGTGTATTTCGTTGGTTGGATTGAAATGTCCACCTGCAGAAGATGCATCATGTGCGCTGCAGTCTCCTTTTTCGTGGATATGAAAACCGTGGGGACCAGGTTTTAGTCCAACGATATCTGCTGTGACACGGACTCCTTTTTCAACTTTTACAAACCTTACAGAGCCTTCAACTTGGCTACCTGAGGAGGGATGAATCTCTGCTTCAGCAATATTAACTGAACCTTTTGGAGGTGGACTGTTATTGTTACACGCCTGGGCAAAAAGCAGTAAAGGTAAGCAAAATATTAAACGTTTCATGCTACCCCCGCTGATTAATATCTTTGATTTGGGTTTGCATCATTGGTAGGGCGAGGCTGGCCTCCTTGGGGCTGCGCATTTCTTTCAATAGGACGATTTCCAGGTGGAATATTGTCATCTGTTGGTCTTCTAGGTTGATTGTTATGTGAATCACTTTGGCATCCAGCTAGTACTAAGACAACGAGTGTTAAAGATAAGTATCGCATATGAACCTCCTGTTTGAATTAGGTTTACCTTAATTATTTCGATCAATTAGTCAAACAAAATTTTAAGATGGATTGGAATAATCTTAAGGATCTCAGTAAGAAGTTTTAGGTAACAATTTTCAGAAAGGGCTACGCGGGTTAGAGCATCGCAAGAAATTGCGCTTCGGATAGGACTTTGACACCAAGGGAATGGGCTTTGTCGAGCTTGGAGCCGGCTTCTGCCCCTGCAACAACGTAGTCGGTTTTATTGCTGACGGAGTCAGTGACTTTTCCGCCCCGTTGTTTGATATGGGCTGCAGCTTCAGAGCGTGTGAATTTTTCAAGGGTCCCAGTGAGAACAAACGTTTTCCCCGCAAATGGGTGTCCTGAAATGACTTTTGAAACAGGATTTTGTGGCTTAACACCTTTCTTAAGTAACGTTTCTACCTCTTTTCGATGGGCTGGGTTTTCAAAATGCTCAACTACAGCTGTGGCAATTTTCTCTCCTATTCCATCAATTTTTAGCAGTTCCTCTTCATCCATCTTGATTAGATTTTCGATACTTCCTGCCTTAGTCGCAAGAAGATCCGCTGTCCCAGTTCCCACATATTTAATCCCAATGGCCATGATGAATTTGGATAAAGTCACCTCTTTTGAAGCTTGGATACTTTTTAATAGATTATTGATGGATTTCGATTTAAAGCCGTCCAATTGAGCAAGTTCAAGCTCTGTCAATGAATAAAGGTCAGAGGGGTGTTGCACAAAACCTTTCTCGAAGAGTTGTTCCATGACCCTTTCACCAAGAGTGTCTATGTCCATGCCATCTTTACCAGCGAAATAAATTAATCTTCGCAGACATTGTTCAGGGCATCCTTCTGTGTTAGGGCAGCGTACGGCGACCTCTCCTTCAGTCCTTGCAACATGTGTGCCACAGGAAGGACATTTTGTGGGCATCTTCCATGGGTGGGTGTTGTGCGGGCGCATCTCTTTGATGACCTGAACAACTTTTGGGATAACGTCTCCACCTTTTTCAATAGCAACATGGTCTCCCACTCGGATATCTTTTCTGATCACTTCATCTTCATTATGCAATGTTGCCCTGGCAATAGTACTACCGGCAAGAAATGTGGGTTCAAGCTCTGCCACAGGAGTTAAGACACCTGTTCTTCCCACTTGAACTGTAATCTCTTTAATAACTGTGACTGCTTGTTGCGCGGCAAATTTATATGCCACTGCCCAACGCGGATTTTTTCCGGTTGTTCCAAGGTTTTGTTGCTGCTGAAGGCCATCGACTTTCACAACAACCCCATCGATATCGAAAGGCAATTTTGGTCTCAAATCGCGGATTTTTTCAATAAACTTCCAAATTTCTTCTGCTGAATGGCAGAGGGCAACTTGCTTGAGTACTGGCAGGCCAATATCTTGAAGATATTTATGGATCTGGTGTTGACTTTCAATTTCTACGGACGATTCGGGAGCGATGGAGTAAAAGGCAATGTGTAAATTTCTTTCAGCCACTTCTCTCGGATCAAGCAACTTAAGGGATCCTGCGGCAGCATTTCTAGGATTAGCCCACAAAGACTCTCCCAACTTTTCACGAACTTTATTTAATCGCTCGAATTCTTTGTGCGGCAAATACACTTCTCCACGAACTTCTAAAAGAGAGGGAACCTCTTTTCCATGAATTTTAAGAGGTAGCGACTGAATTGTTCTCATATTGGAGGTAATATCATCCCCCTTCTTTCCATCTCCTCGTGTTGCGCCTCGCACGAATTTGCCATCTTCGTAGGTTGCGGAAATGGCGATTCCATCCATTTTGAGCTCGCAGCTGAAAGCGATCTTGTCACTTTTGGCCCACTTCTGGACTCGTTTAATAAAGTCTTGCACCTCTTCAAGTGAGTAGGTGTTGGCAAGAGAAAGCATTGGGGTTGTATGCTGGACGTTTTTAAAACCTTCGACCAGCATTTCTCCTACTCTTTGGGAGGGTGAAGAGGATATAACCCATTCGGGATGCTTTTTCTCAATCTCCAGCAGCTTTGCCATGAGGTTATCAAAAGCTTCATCGGTAATAGCAGGATCGTTATCGACAAAATATCGCTTGTTGTAATACCAAATATCGTCGCACAGTTTTAGATAAGCTTGATGTGGGTCCATGACTAGTATTTGATCTCAAAAATTAATGTAGCTAATGGAGACAGGTGGATTTTTGCTCCGACAGTATAGCCTGAGCCTTCCTTTACAATTTCTACGCGAGGATTAGTTTTGCCCGACCCTCCATATTTTTCTTCATCCGAGTTAAATATTTCACGGATGCTTTGGATATTTTTAACAGGAAGGAAATAATGTTCAATAAAATTCGGTGTAAAATTATGAACACAAAGGAGTTGTTCGGTATCCGATTTACGCAAATAGCTGATAGTGCTGTTGCGAGTATCTGCAAAATCGACCCATTCAAAACCGGTGTAGTCAAAATCTTTCTCCCACAAGGCTGAATGTGAATGGTAAAAATGGTTTAATTCCTTAACAAGAGTTTGCACTCCATGATGGAGTGGGTAGCGAAGAAGATACCATTCTAACTCACCCTTGCACCACCACTCATTCCATTGCCCTATTTCTGCTCCCATAAAAATCAATTTTTTTCCCGGTTGGCAGATTTGGTATCCAAAAAGAAGTCGCAAATTGGCAAATTTTTGCCATAGGTCTCCAGGCATTTTATCGAGCAAGCTTCTTTTGCCATGGACGACTTCGTCATGAGACAGAGCTAAAAGAAACTTTTCAGAGAAAGCGTAGAGCAAACCGAAAGTCAGGTCGTTGTGATGATAGTGGCGAAAGATCATATCTTTTGACATATAGCGTAGGGTATCATTCATCCAACCCATGTTCCACTTCATATCAAACCCAAGCCCTCCTTGATCAACAGAGTGGGTAATGCCGGTAAATGCAGTTGATTCTTCGGCAATCATTAAGATGCCTGGAAATAACTTGTGGGATATAGAATTTAGGTGTTTAAAAAATTCAATCGCTTCTAGATTTTCTTTTCCGCCATATTTATTGGGTATCCATTCTCCTGATTCCCTTCCATAGTCTAAATAAAGGATGGAGGCCACAGCATCAACCCGAAGTCCGTCGACATGAAATTTATCAAACCAATAGAGGGCATTTGCAATCAAAAAGTTGGCCACCTCATATCTTCCAAAATTAAAGATGAGTGTATTCCAGTGTGGATGAAATCCTTGTCGAGGATCTTCATGTTCATAAAGTGCTGTTCCATCGAAACGGGCTAAAGAGAAATCATCAGTAGGAAAATGGCCTGGCACCCAATCTAAGATGACGCCAATTTTATTTTTATGCAGATGGTTGACAAACCATTGAAAGTCTTCAGGGGTTCCAAAGCGGCTTGTAACTGCATAAAAACCTGAAACCTGATAGCCCCAAGATTCATCCAAAGGATGTTCTTGGATAGGAAGTAATTCTACATGTGTAAACCCCATTTCAATGCAGTACTGGGCAAGCTGTTCAGCGAGCTCACGATAGTTCAGAAAATGCCCATCTTTTTTACGCCAGGAACCTAAATGTAATTCATAAACATTAATAGGTTTCGGATAATCTTTAGCTGAATTTCTTAATGAGATCCAATCTTGATCACTCCACTGAAATTTATTTAAGTCGGCGACTACAGAAGCAGTAGCTGGCCGTAGCTCAGATGAAAACCCGATAGGATCCGATTTAACTTTGATAACACCGTTCGAAGTTTTGATCTCATATTTATATTTGTCCCCTAATTGGATTCCAGGAATAAATAATTCCCACAACCCTGAGGAGCCCATTGAGCGCATAGGGTTAACCCTTCCATCCCAGTGATTGAAATCTCCAACAACTGATACCCGTTTTGCTGCTGGTGCCCACACAGTAAAGCTGACCCCAGTGACCCCTTGATGCTCTCTATACTGGGCCCCTAAAATATTATAAAGCTGGTAATGAGTCGATTTACCAAAGAGATATTCATCGACATCTCCTAGAGTTGGCAAAAAAGCATAAGGGTCGTGCCCTTTTCTTCCGCTGTGATGAAAAACCCAGTAGCTTTCATGGGTGGTGTTTTCAGGAACTTTTAATTCAAAAATACCTGAGTGGTGAACTTTCTGCATTGGAACAGACTCACCATCCATTTCAATATAAATCACTTGGGCTCCAGGGCGCCATAAACGGATGATTTTTCCCCCTTCAGGGAGTTTATGTAATCCTAGAAGTGCATGAGGATCATGGGATTCAGAATTTTGTAGTTGCTGAAAGATCAATTTTAGATGGGGATTGTTTTTTATCAAAAGATCGAAAGTCATGGGATTCCTAGTGTTCAAATCGATCAAATAGATAACTCTCTCCAGGGTGCATGTCAATAGGAGATGCAGCTAATATTCGACTTCCTTTAGGTTGTGAAACTTGAGAATAGCGCATCGATTTGATTTTCTTACCAAAATTGAAATGGATAGTTTCTCTAGCATTGGAACGCAAAATCAATTTGCGGACCTGTTTTTTACTCCATTCCAAATCCAAGCACCCAATATCATCAAGCTGGATCTCGGTCAGCCTTCCACAATGAAACTGTTCAGGAAGCTGTGGTAGGATTTCGATATGATTTTTATTTTGCTGAATAAAAAGGCTTTTAATTAAGTGTGCACCTTGTGAAAGCATAGACAAAACTGGATCATTCTCTGACAAAGGTTCAATGGGATATCCATGGTATTGTTCATCTTTTTTTCTTGGGGATAATATACCCTCGAAGCCAGCCTTATAAAGATTTATGAAGTCTGAATAAGGATCTTTTGACATCTCACACAACTTTAGCAAAGAGGGTTTTCCAGAGGTTTGAAATGGAGGAACGGATTGCCCTAATCTAAGCCATAAGGGGAAAATTTCTGCTAGGTCGGTTCGTCGATCAACTAATTCCCAATCTTGCGATTTGTGGTTTCCCAACGAGAGCCGTTCTTTGGAAATAGGATGAGTTTTAAAGTTTACCGTAAAAGGTATTTGGATCTGATTTTGCTCATCATCACGGATAGAAAGGTTTGAAGCACTTTGGGTGATGTGGAATCGTTGAAATCCTTTTGCAGATTTGCCCCAAAGGGTGATTTTTCCCTTTTCTAAATCTTGCAACACTGTAAAGTCTTCTAAGGGTGCTTTAATGGGAAGAGAAATGTCCCCCAAAAGTTTCGTTTCTCCGGATGACATATCTGCAACTTTAATTAAAGCTGGAAAAAGCTGCAAACGAAGAGTGGTTCCAGGAAGAAGACAAAAAACTCCAGGGACGTGACTGAATGGTTGAAATCTTTGAGCTATTGTAATTCGCATTTTAACCGCAACAAGCCTTGATTTGATTTCGTGGGCAAACCTTGCCGATAAATCCTGCAGGGGTGTTTTGAACAAGATCTACTTCGAGAATAGTATTTGGGCCATAATGATCATCTGCGACAAAAACTTCAAGAAAGTTTTCAGTATGTCCACTGATCTCTCCAGGTCTGTCAGCATCGAGGCTTTCTGTCAATATTTTCATCCGACGTCCAACAAATTCTTGGCGAAGCTCAAAAGCCATTTTTTCAGCTTTTCTCAATAAGATCTGCTTTCTTTCTTTGATAACTTCTGCAGAAATTTTGTTGGGGTAAAGAGCTGCTCTGGTACGAGGGCGTGCGCTATAAGGAAACATGTGTACCTTAGCAAATTTAACATGCTCCATCACATCTAATGTCTCTTGAAAGTCGAGTTCAGTTTCCCCAGGAAAACCTACAATGATATCGGTAGTAAAGGTAAAGTCAGGACTCGCCGCACGGAGCTTGTCCACTGTTTCCATGAAGATCTGTCGGGTATATTTTCTATTCATTCTTTTTAAGACGACATTAGAACCAGATTGAAGGACAATATGCATAGAATGGCATGTATTTTTTCCTGAAAGAATCGCGTCAGCAAGATTTTCATCTACTTCGTCAGGGTCAATGGAGGAAACGCGCAATCTTTCAAGGCCAGGTATTTTATCCACTGCCCTAATTAGATCGGAAAGTCGGTCTGGTTTTTCTCCCTCAGGGCGATTTCCATCAAAGTCGCCTATGTTGATCCCTGTTAAAACTATTTCTTTGTATCCATTTTGGACAAGGACATGGGCTTCTTGTAAAATATCTTCTAATGTCCTTGATTTTGAACGTCCACGAACATAGGGAATGATGCAGTAGGTACAGAAGGAATTGCAACCATCTTGAACTTTTAGAAAAGCTCTTGTATGGGCATCGAAACGTTTGATTGAGAATTCAGGAACTTCTTCATCGGGAAAAACTGAGGATACAAGCTGTTCTTTATCTTTATTTGCAACTACATGTGTCACACCATCAAGTCCCTTGATCACATTTGGCTGTCTTTCAGCGTAACAACCCGTCACTACAACTTTTGAATTTGGGTTATCACGAGCCAGCTGCCGGATAGTATGGCGGCTAGCAGCATCTGCAGATTCTGTGACGGTGCATGTATTGACAATACAAATATCGGCGTTTTCCCCATCAATCGCGTTTTGGTATCCTAACGCTTCCATTTGATCGCGAAAGCCTTGCGCTTCGTATTGGTTGGTACGGCAGCCGTGAGCAACAATTTTGAACTTTAATGGCTTATTCATACCGGACACTATAGCAAAATTGAGCGAAAGAAGCAATTATTAGACAGAAGCTCTCCTATTAAGATGGATCGGTAAGGTCTCCCTCACGATCTCATCCACTTTTTTGGCAGCTCCCTTCGCATTCTCTTCGGCCGCTGCACGTTCTTGAGTAGTATTTAAAATTTCAAATCCTCGGGTCATCACGTTATTTACTAGGCTGTCCACTCCGGGCATACTGACAATTCTAATCTGGGGTTCGATATCTTGTCTGATATAACGTGCAAAAAGTCTATCAAAGAAACTCACAACACTTTTTAACGGCCTGCTAAAAATAAAATTTATAATTTTCAAAACGATGTATTCGTAGAAAAACTCTAGAAGGAAAAGAATAATATCTCCAATTCCATAGAATCTACCTTCTAACCCTTTATGAATCTTTTGCGCAGTTGAGTCCACAAAGCTATCCCACTGTCTTTTCCTGTAGGCACGGATGCCCCCTTCAACAATGTTTAATAACCCTTCTCTGGCCTTTCGCTCAGCTTCCGCCATTTTTTCAACCTTTTTAGCCTGATCAGCCGCAACTTCCTCAGAAGTCGTTGGAAATTTGAATCTATAGGAATGGGTATATCTGTCGTACTCGCCCCTTTCTTTGATAGAAGATGTTACACCTGAAATCGTTAGATCCAATAAATCCACTAAAGTAAATTTAGCCAAAAAATCTGTTAAAGCATCCTCTAAACGTTCGTTTATCTTTTCTTTGACATCGGGAAAGTATTTGTAAGCAAATATAAGAAGGTTTTGAGGTGCCAATTGGATAACAGTTTTAACACATTTACGGAGTGTCTTTTTACTTTCATCCGAAAGAGGGTGAACAGAAGAATCGGGTAAAGGTTCAGAAGCGGGGTCTTCCACGGCATTTTTTCTTAATTCCAAATCATTTTCAAATTTTGAGATGAGGGTATAAATCAACCCAGTTTTTGTAGCATCGTTATTAAGGGTATTCATTAACCATTCAACAAATTTCGGTACCCCTTTTGTGGTGATACTTGTCCAAACTTTGCCTTCAATCGCATCAGGCAATGGCTTTTTTAGAGCAGGGTTTGCCAAATCGCAAAAATTTATAATTCCGCTGGCTATTGGCAAATAAAGTCTATGATGTTTACGGAGGGCAGCTTGTTCTGAATTCGCAATTCCCTCAGTTGAAAGAGAGGGGTGAAGAGAAACCTCATTTTGTTCTACAAATTTTCCATCGACTAACCGAGTCCTTTTGGCATTAGGTAGGTTTAATGCCCTGTTGACCTCTTCTGGAGGTAGTTGCGAAATATGCCTTACTCTTGTGAAAAGTCGACGGCTATTATAATCATTCAAAGCAACGTTTAAGGGTTGAATAAAATTATTCAACTCTTCCAAACACATGTTGACAAGGTCAGTCACAGTGAAATTATCTAGATCTTTGCCAAGGCTTTCAACTTTTCTCAAGGCTTGAACATAAAATTTTACACAAGCTGAGTATATATAATTTTTCAGACAACTTTGAGTCTCTATAATCACGCGGTCCCTAGGATTTCCCAAAACTTTAAAGTTAGCACTTAAAAATGTGATAAATTGTTGAGAGTCCTTTAAGGGGGGCAAATAATCTTTGAGCATCAAATAGAGCATCTCTCCAAAAACTTGAGAATCTGTTTCAAACATATTTGGAACAAGGTCTAAAATAAATTGTGAAACAACTTCGCAATTGTCTAAGACTCTCCGGCCAAATTCTCTTTTTTCAGGAGGCCCCTCTTTAACAAAATTCTCAATATACTGTTCGTTTTCACTCAGTTCATTAATCCATAAGATCGATTTTTCATAATTTGCGATAATAAATTCAGGCGCCAAATCTTTCTCAATCTTTAAGCATAACTTTTTGTTCAAGCTTGGAATAAGGGGAATGTGACGGGGAAGATCGGGAAACAGTGTTTTTAATAGATGGTTCACTAAACGTGGAGGTTTTCCATTTTCTCCATAAATGAACTTCTTTCTTTCCAAAAATCTATCTTCGGCTGCTTTTTTACGTTCGAGTGGATCCAATGGAAGGGGCTTTTCTTTTTTAATGTAATGATGCAGATCGGTCATGTCAGGATTGACACATAGCAAAGAAAGCAGATGTCTAAAACCTTTAGCAATTAAAAGATATTTGGGGCATGGGTTATCAGGGTCATTGTCCGCTTCATAGATTAAATTCACACTAGCTTTAAAGACCAACTCTCCTAAATAGTTCCTTAATGCATTCTGAATGTTGACTGATCCATTTTTTTTGCTGAGTAAAAAATTTTTAAAACCTTGCAGAACTTCATTAGGATGTTTGTCAGGTAGGTTTGACTCATCCTCTGGTTTCAAAATTTGAAAAAGTTTTTCTATATCTTCGAACTCATTTTCAGACGCTAACGGAATAATTCTACCTTTTTCATCTTTTGTGGTTTTCGTTAGCTTTTGGAAGATCCCATCGAAAATGTCATTTGCAATTCCTTGAGAAATATCTATTGCCCTCTGAATATTGACTGGGGTCGCCTCAGGGTCTGAGTCATCATGGATTTTATCGCGCAGTTTTCTTTTGTATTCTTCAAAAATAGTGGGTTGTTCGAAGATAGGCCTATAAAATTTAAGGACTATGGAAGTAAACTTTTCAATCAGGAAAAGCCAAGATTTCTCGTTTCCACCTAAAAGAAAGCGAAGAATGCAGGGAAAATCATGATATTTGTTCGGAAATCTTTTTTCGAGGAATTTTTTGGATTCAGCTCTTAAGATTTCGTCGAAGTTTAGAGGATTTGATTTGGATTTAATAGAGCTAAATAGATTGTAGATATCTCCAAAGATGGATTCCAACCCATTCTCTAAAATTCTTGAAAGGTATGTTTCGTCATTTACTGAATTTTCTGCAGTGACTGGGCCGATTAGACTTTCAATATTTTTGGCTTCATTGTTGATGAAGTTTACGAGCATGTACTCAATGTATCCCAAAGCTCTAGTAAATAATTGACGAACTTTGGGATCTTTTGAAGTCACTATATTTCTTACAATACCTTTAAATGTTTCGGGATGATTTTCCTGAAAATGATTTGAACAAACCACTCCTTTTAAACCCTGTAGCATCTCCTCAATGGTTTCAGGATCTTTAAAGGATGATTTTATGAATGCCATTACATGCTCAGAACAAGATCCAGCAAAGCTATTAATTTTTGGGACAATTTCTAAATTGGCGAGTAAAGGGCTTGGAACAAAGGAGGGGTCTGGAGATTTTTGCCTCATTTTTTCGTAGGAATAAAAAATGGCAGTTATTCCTTCAGCTAAGCTTGACCAGATTCCTCCCCTAACTAGACCTGTGCTAAACCAGGAGCCAAATTCTGCTTCTTTATTTGGGAAATATTTGGATAGAAAAATTTCAACTTGGTCCTGAACAGATTTTTGTAATTGTTTTTCAATGGATTTGGGTATAGGAACATTTTGCTTTCGATAATTTCTTACAAATTTTAATTCATTTTCAACAGCGTCGCTTAAATTTTGAATTCCAGATAGAACCTCTATTACTCCATTTGTTAGAAGTTGTTCAGAGCTTATTTTTGAACCATCGGGAGGTACGGAAGCCATAAAAATTCGAAGCAAAAAACCTCTGATCAATTCAGGATCATGGAATTTATATTTCTCAAAAGCGTTTTGGCCTAAACTTTTGTTTATCGATTCTTTTTTTGAGGTAATAAAGGAGACGAAATAGTCAACAATAATGGATTCACATTTTTTGAAATTGTCAGGATCAATTAGGCAGTTGAGAATTGTTTGCCGGTTTTGTTCTGCCTTTTGGTTTAGTGCCTCTTTAACCTTTTTTGAAAAATGGGTGATCAGCCTATTTTTTACTATATCTGGGACCCAATCGCTTTTTTTTCCCCAATTTTCTTCTGTAAATTTCCATTGATTGTATTTTTTTAGAAAATAATTTCCAACATATCCAAATGGCGTTCCTAAGGATGCTACACTTGAAAATACTGTAGAAGCTATTGCCCTTGTTGCACCTTGAAGAGTGACATTTCTCCAAGAGGAAGTAGTTTTTGGGATTTCCTCTATTCCTTTTGGCAAATTACAATTTGGAATATGTAAAGGTACTTGTTCAGGTTCGGTACTCGCTTGAATAGGGATATTCGATGGATCTACTGCCACATAGGTGACCTCTTTACTTTCGACTACGAGAGTATAAGGGCCTTCAGATTCGATAGCATGGAAAACTTTATCTGATGCAGAAGAAGCTGAAGGGATTGTAGAACTCATATGACTTATTATATTTTTTGAGTTCTAGCTTAGCATATTTCACTGAAAAAGAGGATGTTAATTAATTCAAATAGAATAATTAAAAATTTGAGTTGAATTGGTGTAGGAAGACAGAATACAGAAGTCGGAAGTCAGAATTCAGAAGATAGAAGACAGAATTCAGAAGAACTCTGAATTTTGAATTTAAGATCAATCGATATTTCCGACTTCTGTCTTCTGACTTCTGAATTCCGACTTCTGTCTTCCCCTTTCATTAGAATTTGAGGTCTCGGTGGGACTCGCGGATGGAAACGTAGCTGTCCTTTCCTACTATGATGTGGTCTTGGACAGGAATTCCCATTGTTTTTCCAGCATCGATAAGAAGTTTGGTACTACTTAAATCTTCATGAGAAGGTGTAGGATCACCGCTTGGATGATTGTGAGCTAAAACTAAACCTGCAGCGGTATGACGTATCGCCGGATAAAAAACCTCTCGAGGATGGACCAAGGCTTGTGACAACGTTCCAACTGCCACAACCTCTTGTGCAATCACACAACATTTTGCATCCAACAGTATCACCATAAAGTGCTCTTTACGGGCATTTTCCAAGAAATTCTTCACCAATAAGTAGGCTTGCTTTGGAGTTTTCACGCAAGGTCTCGTCGATTCAATTGGCTTTGCTGCTCTTTCTCCCAACGCAAATGCCGCTTTCAATTGAGCAGCCTTTGTCGATCCTAAGCCTCGAATTTGACAGAGCTCCTGGATTGTAGCTTCTGCAATTTTTTGCACAGAGCCAAACCTTAACATTAACTCTTGAGCTACTTGCAAAACAGAATGTCCTTGAGATCCACTTCCAAGAATAACAGCAATCAACTCAGTCGAAGAAACAACCTCAGGTCCATGCAAAAGCAACCTTTCTCTCGGCCTTTCCCCTTCTGGTATTGCCTTGACTGTCAAATTTGCAAAATCGATGCTTGAAGTAATCAATTTCTCACCCTAAGACTGGATGTATTCTCTAACTTTTCCGACTAAACTGGCGGGTAGATCTACTTTAATCAAGACATCATTTTCTTCAAAGTCACGATTTAACACATTTCCCAATCTCATCACTTCACTAACGACAGCATAATTTGCTTGCGGGATCCTTAATGTCACAACTTTCCGTTGCTTCTTGAGTTCTTCGACCATTCTGTCTATTAACTCTTCGAATCCCTCTTTTGTGAGTGCAGAAATGGGAATTGTATGGGGATATTTGATCCTAAGTTTTTGTAAAATCGAACGATCTTGCAAAGCATCGATTTTATTTAAAACAGTGATGATAGGCTTTTCTTTAGCCCCGAGTTCTTTTAAAACTTCAAAGGTAGTTTCCGCTTGTTCTAATGCAGAGGGATTGCTGGCATCGATCAAATGCAACAAGATATCTGCCTCGATGGATTCCTCAAGAGTACTTTTAAAAGCCGCCACAAGTAAGTGAGGAAGTTTACGGATAAACCCCACAGTATCGATGATCAAAACATCTTGGTTATTTGGTAAAGTAAATTTACGAGTTGTAGTGTCCAACGTAGCAAAAAGCTTATCTTCTACAAAAACTCCAGCGTCGGTCAAGGAGTTCAAAAGTGTCGATTTGCCTGCGTTTGTATAACCAATAATGGCAAAGGTTGGAATTTCAGAACGGAACCTTGCTGAGCGCTGTTGAGTACGGTTGCCTCTAACATCGTCCAGTTCATCTTGCAATTGCTTAATTTTGTCTTTAAGCATGCGGCGGTCGAGTTCTATCTGCTTTTCCCCTTCCCCTTTTAGGTACATTCCCCCGCTGGCACCTCCTGTACCTGCCTGACGGGACAAGTGGGACCACATGTGTTTAAGGCGTGGAGACTGATACCGAACGTTAGCAAGTTCAACTTGCAATCGAGCTTCTTTTGTTTGTGCTCTCTGCTCAAAGACTTCTAAGATTACACCCGTGCGATCCATGACATTCATTTTGAGCCGCTCTTGTAAATTTCTTTGTTGGCTAGGAGTAATCTCATCGTCAAAAATGACCACATTAGGCTTATATTGTTCGATCGCCTTTTCGATCTCTTCCAATTTACCTGCGCTTACATAAGTTGAAGCATCATATTTTCTTAAAAGGCATGGGATTTTGTGGACTGTGTGGGCTCCGTAGGTCTCCACGAGAAGTTCAAGTTCCTTTAGATGCTCTTCACAGACAGCTTTTTGATCTGCCCCACCCATGTAGACTGAGACTAGGAGCGCTTTTTCGTGTTCGTGCGTTTCAATGCCGCTTTTACTCATACTTAACCTTATTCTGTTTACGTCCAGGAAAATTAACCACGGAGGCACGGAGAACACGGAGAGAAAAAAATTAAGGGGTAGCTATAAACATTTTAAATGAACCTTATTTTCTTTCTCCGTGCTCTCTGTGCCCTCCGTGGTTAATTTGCTTAGAGCACAATAACTCGAGACCTCTAGATCTCAAATTGAAGATCCAAGCCATCGTAAGCCAAACGAATATTGGGAGGCAAGTAGCTATTTGTTTTCTCGTATTCAAGTTCATGCGCAAGATGGGTAAGCCAGGTCTGTTTAGCCCCCACTTTTTTTGTAAATTCGATGGCTTCATCAATAGTAAAATGCATGTGCGAGGGAGTAAACCTTAAAGCGCTTAATACCATGACTTCGACCCCTTCCAGATCTTCAAAAATTGTATTTTTATAATTTTTTATATCGGTCACATAAGCGAATTTTCCAAACCGATACCCGGTTACCTTCATTCCTGTTTGTTCGTACGACAAATATTGTAAAGGAACCCCTAAAAACTTTGTTTGTCCGCGGTCATTTGGCAGAACTTCAATCGTCAATCGTGGCAAAAGCTGATGTTCGAACGGCTGCACTTCAAACATATAGCCGAAGCGCGTACGAATATCCTGATAGGTTTCTTTTGACATCAAGCAGGGAACCGATTCCCTATACAACATGTAATATACCCTGAGTTCATCAATACCCGCAGTATGATCATTATGTGCATGGGTATAGATAACACCATCAATTTTATTAATATTATATTTCAAAGCCTGCTGGCGAAAGTCTGGCCCAGTATCGAAAATGAATTTCTTTCCATCGACTCTAAGCAATGCGGAAGGTCTGAGCCTATTGTTATAGAGTGAATCGGAACGGCAGACTTCGCATGAGCATCCTATAACAGGAACACCCATAGAACCACCGGTACCAAGAAATAATAAAGAGGCTGTTTTAATCATTTTTCTGGGATCATGATGGCTTTAACATCATGAAAAATATGGGGGTGATGAAAATAGGCCCAGTGTTCCCCTCCCGGGTTATCTTCATGGAGTTCAACTCTATAATAGTTACCATCATTTAGAAACTGGGTTTCTTGAAATACTTTTGTCGAAGCGTCCCACTTTGCTGAGCTTTCAGTTTTAACATTCAGTTTTAAAGTAGCTATGTTTGGGCCATTGAACTCCATCCTTATCTCATTGTCGGGATCTTTAATGCTGAAGTCACTGGAAACAATATTGTAAAATTGTTCGTATCTTTCTTTATCGACATCCATTTTTTTACGCGTTTTTGTTTCCTCGTCGTACCAGTTTAATTCGAGGCTATTGAAGACAAAGCGGTTGATTTGATTTGTTGCAGGATCCTTATCATTATAGTTTAACTCTTGGAACAAGGCTGGGGCAAGCAAAACATTTCTAGCGCGGTATTGCCCTGAAGGTCCATAATTATAGACGAAGAAAAAAGTAAGCAAAAATGCGGCCAAAATGGAAGAAAATATGACAATTCCAAGATTTCTCAAGTCCTTGCTAGAATTCTTTTCAGCTGATGGTTGCATACATTCCCCTTTTAGATTTAGTCTGACATTAACATACTAAGTTCTCTTTCACAAACGTTTTTACCGGGAGGATCTTATGTCAGTTGGAGCAACTGCAACCGTAGGAAGTCCTGCAGGAGTTATTACAGTTTCTCAAACGCAAGTCATTTTAAAAATGACATATGATTTAGAAGAAGTAAGACATTTAACAGTCGACCAACTTGTCTTAAAACTAAATACATTATTCAAACGTCTAGAAGTAAATGAGATAGATACTGCATTAGATCTTCTTTTTAAAAGGGCTATCAGTTCGAATGTACCCAATCTAATTTTGGCATTAATTAAATCGCATTTCTACACGTTTAACTTTAGAGCCAAGCTTGCTTCAAGTTATACACCTGAAACTTTTGATAAATTCGCTCTTCTTCTACAGTTTTTCATCAATGAAAAGCACCCTCAAGTAGTGAGAGAATGCGTCTTATCTCTCATGAAACATTCTATAGCAAACGTCTTGGTAAAAAATTATAAAACTCTTCCAAACTATTTTAATGATAAACTATCTAAATTCGGTTCATTTAATGGATTGGGAGGAGTACTCGTTTCAGAACTTCTTAAGCCAAGTACAGAACACAATATAGCTATTGATACCTTGGATGAATGTACTCTTCTTTATTTTCTTGGAAAGTGCTCATACAAAGGAAATTTAAAAAGTTTAGAGTCAATTGTTCTAGTTCAATTAAATAATCTAAGTGAGTCAGATAAAATAAAAGCAACTTTACGCTTAATCCAGGCTGCATGTTTGATCAACGATGAAGAGATTGCAAAATTAATTTCATCCATCATCCCAAATGTCAAACTTGAGACTTCTCCTGAACTCCAAATAGGAATCATCAAAATGCTGATTAAGCATTTGAATGGAACTCAATCTCCATTTTTCATTGAAAATTTCACAGCATTATGGAATTTATTTCCTGAAATAGATGGAAAACCCTTTTATTATGCTTGCTTCAGAACTTATTTAAAGCAGGTAACTGCTGAAAATAGCAAAGAAATCAATACCCTCTTACGATATGCAAACGCTGTCGATTCCAAAGATGTTTATTCCCTTTGTTTAACTACTCTTGAAAATAAAAAACTTTATTCCTGTGTGGAACCTAGGATGCCATTTCCACATCTTTTTCTTACTCCCGTAGATGTAATCAGTGACTCTCAGAATCCTAATTTAGTCGTGATGGGGAAAGACTCTTCATTTAGCTTTAACTGTCATTTAGCAGTCATAAAGCTAAAAGCTCTCAAACTCTTTCAAAATAGTATATCAAAAACAAATGATGAGAAGACTCCTATTCTTAAAGTGGACATATCTGGACTGATATTATTAGATATTCTTGGGATACTTTATCAAAAATTTTGGCATGGAAAAAAATTCAATCCTGATTGGTCGCTAGAAACAGTATATATTATCTACCAAGAAGCAACTAAATGGGAACTCACAGAAGTTAAGGAATCGTGCTTTGAATTTTTAAGGCATCAGAAATATACAATTAAAGATTTTGATACTATTCTTGAAGCCTTTTCGCCAATGAAGAAAGAAGATCTTGAAAGGCTATTAAAAGAAAATAATGTGTTTTTGATTCCTTAAGGATAAATAATGAAAATTGCTGTTTTAGGTGCAGGGTTTTGTGGAGTGGCTGTTTCATTGGAGCTGCTGAATCAAAGAAAAGGTGAAGTGACCTTGTATGATCCCAATGGGATTGGAGGTGGCGCTTCTGGTATAGCTGCAGGGCTGCTGCATCCTTTTGCTGGATTGCATTCCAAGTTGAACTGGAATGGGTTTGAAGGAATGGCTGCAACCCATGCATTGATCGATGTGGCTGAAAATCACTTGGGAAAAGAGGTGGCTGATAGAAAAGGAATTCTACGTCCTGCATTAATCGAAAGTCAGTATGAGGACTTTCAACTTTGTGCCAAACAATACCCTAATGAAGTGGAATGGCTAGAAGCTAAGGATGTGGCTAAAAGGTTTCCTGGAGTCCCTGAAAGACCTGGTATTTTCATACGCAATGGACTGACAGTTGACTGCAAAAGTTATCTTGAAGGCTTATGGAAAGGGTGTGCTCTAAAAGGTGGAAAGTTCATTCAGGAAAAGGTTGAAGATTTGAAAGAGTTTGATCTTGTAATCGCCTGTTTAGGAGCTGCAACAAAAAAATTTTCAGGACTAGAAAATTTGCCACTGGCCTTTGTCAAAGGTCAAATTTTAGAAATAGAATTTCCAGAAAAACTTCCCAAACTTCCATGTCCACTGAATTCACAAGTATATCTCACTTCCATGCACGGTATCTGGATCGGGGGCTCTACATTTGAACGAGGCTACACAGACGATAACCCGGATCCTGAGATAGCCAAGAAAATTTTGTGGGATAAACTTGTCGAACTCTATCCTCCGTTAGAAAAGGGAAAAATCAAGCAAGTGCGCGCTGGAATAAGGGTCGTAGCCCCGAACCATTTACCAAGCCTTGTCAAAGTCAATGAAAAGCTTTACAGCCTAACAGGAATGGGATCTAAAGGCCTTTTATGGCATGCCCTCATGGCCCAAAAACTTGTTTCTACCATCATCTAGCAAAAATTAACCACGGAGTGCACGGAGGACACAGAGAAAAAAAACAGGATAGGAACGAAGGCAATTTAAATAGAATGCAGAGGATAAAAAAGTATAAATAATTGGGTTAAGTATCAAGGTTGCAACTTAACCCAATTCTTTATCTTTCTATCCTCTACATCTTGTTAAATTGCCCTCGTTCCTATCCTGTTTTTTCTCCGTGTACTCTGTGTACTCCGTGGTTAATTTTTCTAAGGCTAGGTGTTATATTTACGTTGGAAGAGGACGTGTGCTTCTGCAGCGAAATTGAAGAAAAAGATTACACCTGGAGCTAGTAGGGCTGTAAAAGGGATCATGATAAAAAACCATTGCAAGACATTAAACATGTGCTCTTTGTTGGTCTGAAATATGGATCCTGTCAGAACTGCAGCCAATATCAGAAGGGCGCCGGAAAAAAGGATAGGCAACAAGGCAAAGAAAGCCAAAATAAGGTTCATAAACGGATCATATTGAAACTTTCTTGCTGTAATCTGGGATACCGCAGTGCGATTGAGTCCCTTCAGAGCCACAACTGGGCTTACAAAAAACAGCACTGCAAATGTTACAACACATAAAATGAGTGTGCTTAAATTAATCAGAAAGGGTGCAAAAGAAAGTATCACAGAAAAAAAATCTCCAAACATAGGAATTTTGCCTAATAGCAAAAAGATTCCCAGCATCATCCAAAGCAATAAATAGATCAGCATTAAAGGAATTGCAAAATAGGAAGCTCCGATGATCACTTCCCATGATTTCCCTAGCACTTCTCGGAATTTAAACTGCTTTTGCTTGACCTCATCATGATAGATTCGTATCAGAATGATGCCCAAGGCCAACAAAATCCCTGATGAGAGAAAGATGGGTAGGAATGTAAGGCTTTGTCCCATCCATTCACTAACATTCCCTGCTAAACCATGGCTAAAAACGACCAATATTCCGCATAAAGCTAAAACAAAGAACACTAAAAGGAGTTTCTTTTTACTGAATGTAAGCGATAACGCACGATTAAAAATAAACTGAACTTCTTTGAATGTCATAGTAGGGACCTTGCATTTCTATTTTCTTGCTTTGTAAATATATTTCGGACGGACAATCGGTGTTCCTTTTCCATCGCGCGCTTCAACTCTTTCATAGACAATCTGAATGGCAATTCCCACTGTTCTGGACATTCCAAACAAGACAGTATAATACTCAGGATAAGGAAATCCTGCTGCTGTAAGAAGAACCCCTGACATCGCATCTACGTTAGGATAGGGATCGGAAATCTTTGGATTTTCTTTTAGCACTTTTGGGCCTTCGCTTCTTAGCAGTTTAGCAATCTTGACGAGTGGATTGGAAGGATATTTTTGGTTTGCCACAGCGTAGAATGTTGTAGCTCGCGGATCTTCCACCCTCAAAACTGCGTGGCCAAATCCATAGACGAGTCCACCTTTTGCTAGTGTATCCCTAAGGTACTTTTCCATCTCTTCAGGAGATGCGTTTTCACCAATATTTTTTAAGACCTCTTCCACAAACTCTAGACTTTCTTGGTTTGCACGGCCGTGTCTCGGACCTGCGAGAGCACACATGGCAGCACAAATTGACCCATACATATCTTCTAATCCTGACGCAACAGCTTTACCGATAAATGTAGAAAGGTTTCCCCCACCATGGTCTAAATGAAGGATATCAAAAATCTTAAAGATTTCTATAAGTTCTTTCTTGTTGGCGTTAGGAACATTTAGCATATGGACAAAGTTTTCCATGTACCCAAGTTCGGGCTTGGATTCCTTGTTGTGGCCCCATCCTGCGTGATGATTGATAACAACTGCAGTCAATTCAGGAATTTTCGCGATAAGATTTAAACAATCTTCCCTATAATCATTTTTCCCTTCAAACATTGCACAGACTAAAATTGCAGCGCAAAATAATTTTATCGGGTGCCCTTCACGCGGAAGCTGCTCCACATGCTTCACAACCCTAGGGTCTAATTTAGCACGTTTCTGAAGATCTTTTTTAAAGGTTTCTAGCTCTTGAGCTGAGCCATCCTTTCCATAATACAAAAGGTAAATGACCCTTTCAGGTTCCCAAAAAGCCATTTCACTGGCCGGATGACCTGCATAGTGCAATCCCTTCATAGGATCAACGCTAGAAGTAGTACAATATCCTACAGGATATCCTCTCAAACCCGATTCGAGATTTTCATCAGTGATTTGGAAAAGCACTTCTGCCATAGGACACCTCCTTAAGATAAAAGGTCTTTGACCAATTCTCTTTCTTCCAGCAGTTCTTTTTCGGTGAGCGCTATTTTTTTCTTTAGCTCTTCACTTAATTTTAACCCTTTTACAATTTCCCAGTCTCCATTCCCTTTATTTCTAAGCGGGAATGAAAAAATTAATCCTTCTTTTATGCCATAAGGATTTCCATCTGATAACACTCCAGAGGAATAAACATCACCTTCCGGCGTGGGATTTATCATAGCTTTTACAGCATCGATGATCGCATTTGCGGCAGATGCTGCAGATGATTTGCCCCTTAAATTTAGGACAGCCGCTCCTCTTTTCTGGACGGTTGTGATAAATTCACCATCAAGCCAATCTTTGTCTTTAATATGTGTGTCAACGGTTTCCTGCTTGATTTTGGTGTTTTCAGTATCGGGAACTTGAGTAGTAGAATGGTTTCCCCAAATAACCACATGGGAAACATCTTTGAGCTCTGTTCCAGCTTTACGTGCAAGCAAACCCTGGGCACGGTTTTGATCAAGCCTTGTCATAGCATGGAAGTTTTTTTTCGGAATTTTTGGAGCGTAATGCATTGTTATGAGGCAGTTGGTATTGCAAGGATTTCCCACGACAAGGACTTTGACATCTTTACTAGCCACTTCATTGAGAGCTTTACCTTGCTCTACAAAGATTTTACCGTTATCGAAGAGCAGATCTTTTCTTTCCATCCCTGGGCTTCTTGGTTTAGCTCCTACAAGGATTGCGTAATCAGCATCTTTGAAGATTTTTTTTGGATCGCTTCCGATTTTAATTTCTTTTAAAAGAGGGAACGCACTGTCTTCGAGTTCCATCTGCACACCTTCGAGAGCTTTTACAGCTTCAGGAACTTCGAGAATATGAAGAGCAATAGGTTGATCAGGACCTAAAAGGTCTCCGTTTGCGATTCTAAATAGTAAGGAGTAAGCTATTTGTCCAGCTCCACCGGTCACCGCGACATGTTTTATCGGTCTAGCCATTTTCGACCCTCTGTGTGTTTTAATCGCATTCTAGTCGTAGAGAGGATATTAAGAAATTAAAAAGCATGGAGTATGCCAAGAGAAA
This sequence comes from Parachlamydiaceae bacterium, assembly GCA_039806825.1. Lineage (GTDB taxonomy): Bacteria > Chlamydiota > Chlamydiia > Chlamydiales > Parachlamydiaceae > JBDHQB01. Next base: position 54,120 of record JBDHQB010000010.1, read on the forward strand.
AGAATCCAGAAGCCGGAATTCAGAAGTCAGAAGTCGTATTTAACGTATTGATCTTAAATTATGTGGTGAAGAAGTCAGAAGGACGGAAGTCAGAAGACGGAAGTCAGAAGATAGAAGACAGAATTCAGAAGAACTCTGAATTTTGAATTTAAGATCAATCGATATTTCCGACTTCTGTCTTCCCTGCCTTCTGCCTTCTGTCTTCTACCTCTACATTATGAGTAGCGCAAAAACAAACGCAAACAGCGCAAATGATTCAATAATCCCTATCGCGGCGAAGCATTTACCATACACTGACGGATTTTTTAACGACGCTTCAATTCCGGAAGCGCACACTTTACCTTGGAAAATAGATGACATCACAAATGACAATCCTGAAAAAATGCCTATTGCGGCTCCGTCCAATGGCGCCAGTGTTCCAGCCTTTATCCTTTGGCTCATAAGAAGCATCAAAATAAATCCGTATACTACTTGCGAAGAAGGTGCAGAAGCCATACCTATAAATTTTCCATGCCCCTCTTCAGTTTGCGTCATCGCAGCATAAGAGGCTGATCCAGCTATCCAGCATCCTACGCAACATCCGATGCAACTTAACCCTAAAGACAATGCTGGCCCCAGCATTTCAAAAGATAAGTTCATAGAAACTCCTTAATAAATTTTAACTTTTTCATCAGTCTAACCCTATTACATAAGCAGTAATGCAAATACAAAGGCGAATAGGGCAAACGATTCTACAATCCCAATTGCAGCAAAACACTTACCATACAGAGAAGGCTGTTTCAATGTCGCTTCAATCCCTCGAGCACATAACCTTCCTTGATAAATTGAGGAAAACATAAATGCCGATCCAGATAATAAGCCTATCGCAACACCGTCCAGAGGAGCAAGTGAACCCGCTTTAATGTTTTGGCTCATTAACAGCATTAAAATAAAACCATAAATAACCTGGGCTGATGGCACGGACCCCATACCAATGAATTTTCCATGGCCCTCTTCGGTCCTGCTCATCGCAGCATGAGAAGCGGATCCGGCGATGTAACAGCCTATGCAACATCCCATACAACTTAGTCCTAATGACATTGCGGGACCTAACATTTCGAATGATAGGTTCATTTAAAACTCCTTGCTTATAAATTTTATTCCGTTTTCGTCAATTTCAGTGCACGAAACAACTTACCTCCCCCCTCAAATGAATAGTGGTACCATTCCAAGAAGTTAAGACGCAAACCATGGATGACACCGCTCATCACGCCTAAAAGTATGTTAACGGAATGGGCAATCAGTATTAGCAATATTCCAAATACCAATGGCAAGCCAGATGCCAGTGTATTCATGGTTGAAGCTACAATACCTCCAGCTAATGCTAACGCATATAGACGAAGATAAGATAGTGTATCAGCCGACACTTGAACGACATTAATTGCTTCATGTAATCCAAAAAGGCCATGCAACCATACAGCAATAATAACCGCTAAAGCCAGTCCAGCATAGATCATATAAAGACCTATCTGTCCTGCTACTTCGGGCGGAATTCCAAAGATATAGTTAAAAAAGCTTGGAACATTCAGAAAATAGGGGAAATAAAGAAAGCTTCCAATCAAAAATAGGATCCATCCTATTCCTTGCGGATTTCTATCCATGTATCTTATCAGGGAAATACTTAGATGGACTACTCCGAGTAGTAAAGCCAGCTCTAAAAGGATCTGATCGGAAAATTCTTTCATAATGACTTCTTCTTTTCGGCCTTCAAGAATCTTACTTCCTTCAGACAAAAACGTATGGGCATCTTCGATCCCATTGAGCTGTGGAAATTCATGAACCCAATGCTGATAAATTTTATCTTTATGGGCAATGTGGTAAGCTGTTTTCTTTTCAATCATCCAGCTAACGGGTGAGATCTTCCTTAATGGATTATCCAGGCCAATGCTAAGACCAAAAAATGAGCTCGTCACAAATCCCCATGCAATAACAGCGAAGCTTAAAACCGTGATGAGATTGATCATTCTTTTTCCTAGTCCTTTTGAATCAGGAAACTTATATCTGAGATATAAGGCAAGTCCGAGAAAGAAAAATCCGTATCCGCCATCTCCAACAATAAAAGCAAAAAACAAAGCGAAGAAAGCAAGTACCCATAGGGATGGATCTCTATCTGTTGATGAAGGGGTATCGTAAATTTTAATTAAATCTTCCCCTAGACGTGAGAGTCCTTGATTTTCTAAATAGGTTGGAGGAGTTTCTAAAGGTTCTGGCGCTATAGGTTCAATATGGACATTGAGACTTTTTCCAAGACCTTTAAGTTGATCGACTTTATTTTTTGCCACCCACCCTTCAATCGCAAAAAGACTTCCCTCCAATGTATGTCGGGCAAAACTCCTTGCAGTCTGAAGATTATAATTGTCCATCTTTGCAATAAATGCTTCATGAAGAAAAGAGTTGTATTTAGCAGCAAGCCTTAATTTTTCTTGAAGTTGAGCAACCTCTTTTTTTAATTCATTTTGCCTCGTTTTCAACTCGCCCAAAGGTCTTTCAATTTTAATTTCAATTAAATTTGGAAATTGGACAGGTTTGGAATTTATTGAAGCAAAATAATCTAGGCCATGGTCTGTTGTTAAGTAAATAACCTCCGGAGGCAGATCTATTTCATCCTGAATCCCAGCCCTTGCAAAAAAATATTGGATGATCCTGTTTCCAACCTTTTCAATGTACTTTATATCGTCTATTTTAAAGTCTCCAAAAACTTCAACACGGGCAATCTCAAGTTTCAGAAGCCTTAACTCTTCCTCATCTTTTTCTAATTTCTTTTGGTTAGCTAAAATCTCAGAGACAATAGAATCAGCCTCTTCAAATTTTACTGAGTGATCTTGAGCTACGACGGGTAGTCCTCGTAAAATCTTAATGGCTGAATTATAGTTTTGGATTTCTGGAGGGACTTCAATATGGGAGTGTTCATGCGTCTCTATAAAATGGACAAAACCCATTTCTTGAGCCTTTTTAAAAAAAGCTTCGCGGTCGGAATCCATTCCGATAAAAAGGAATTTTTCTACATCAATACGCATAGAGCTGTTCCTTTTCGTGATCTCTCCAAGATGAATCTACAGCCATCTTATTTTTTTCAATTTTAGACTTGGCTGCTTTAGCTTGTGAAACTGCAGCTAACTGTTGATCTCCGAGAAATACCTTAATTTTTTTGATATTCGATATCGAGCGCGGGATCAAAATCTTTTCAAACAAATTAACGCGGATAGAGACTTCCCTGAGTTCATGCTCAAGAGCGGCTTTTTTCTCCTGTGCAATCTTAACCTCTTCCTTAGCTTGTGCAAGTTGTTTGAGATTATCCACAACTGAATCCACCCATGGGGGAGTATCAAAAAGGTCATAATGCTCTTCTTGAAAAACAACTCCAATAAATTCCGGAACTTCAACCCCAGCAATATTTTCATATCTCTTTTGAACTTCTGCTACACGAACCCCTGTGAGAGGATTAAATGAAGTTCGCTCCGTCATAATAGGGCTAAACTCTTCTACATGCTCCCGCAATGCCCGGTGTGCGTCTTCTAATCCAGCGATCTGCATGCGTGCTTCATTCACTTCGATTTGCAGCATGGCTTTTTTTAACTGCAGGGTCGGCAGATATTTTTCCAGCTGAGCCAGACGGTTTTGTTGCAGCCTTAGATCGTTTTTAGTGAGTTTTATGTCAGCCACAAATCACCTTTTTTCAGAAACATTTTTTGGCCAATATTTATCCACCAATACTTGTTTGATACCCACTTCATTAGGTTGGAAGCATTCTGCAAGTGTTTTCCATCCTAAATCCAAAGCCTGAATTAAAGGCAGGTTGACATCAAGTTTCATCATCCTCTCTTCGAAGAGATTTGAGAAATTAAGCAACTTTTCGTCCCATTTTGAGAGCCTGAATCCCATCGATTGTCTTTCACGTGCTTTTTTAGATTCAGCATAGAGGCGTATCATTCCATTTGCAAGGTCACCATGATCCTCACGGGTCACTTTTCCGATCACAAGTTGTTTTAAACGCGATAAGGAACCAAACGGATCTATACTTCCATTGTGCAGGTAAAATTGTCCTTCGGTGATATATCCAGTATTATCTGGTACGGGGTGGGTAACGTCGTCCCCTGGCATTGTTGTCACACCGATAATTGTGATGGAGCCCGAGCCTTCGATTAAAACTGCTTTTTCATAACGGGAAGCTAAATCAGAATAGAGTGAACCTGGATATCCCCTATTGGAAGGCACCTGGTCCATTGTCACTGCAATCTCTTTGATCGCATCTGAAAAGGCGGTCATATCTGTCAAAAGAACTAGAACGTTCTTTCCATTCACAGCAAATTGTTCAGCACATGCTAAAGCCATGTCAGGAACAAGGATACATTCCACTGGAGGATCAGTAGCCCTATGAACAAACATGACAGTTTTATTGATCGAACCCGATTGCTCAGCGTTATCAATAAAAGCTTGGTATTCTTTAAAGGTGAGGCCCATACCCCCAATGATCACGACATCAGCATCTGTTTGATTGGCAATCCTCATCAACAATTGGTTGTAGGGCTCGCCCGGTACGGAGAAAATAGGAATTTTTTGCGATTTTACTAGGCAATTGAACACATCAATCATTGGAATATTTGTTTTTACCATATCTTGGGGGATAATCCTTTTGACAGGATTGAAAGAAGACCCTCCAATATTGATTGGCTCCCCTTCTATTGTAGGGCCTCCATCAATAGGCACGCCAGCTCCGCTTAAACGACGCCCAAGTAAAGAGTCCCCATAGGATGCTTGCATTTGTCTGTTTAAAAACGTTACCTTATCGTTTGTGGAAATCCCTCTTGTACTTTGAAACACCTGTAATTTGACCTGATCCCCATCAATCCTTAGCACCGAAGCGTAAACACTTCTTCCGTTTTGAAGGTCGATCCGTGCAAGCTCCCCTAACCTGACCCCTTCCGCGGTCACGGTGATCAAGTTGCCGCGCATATCTTTAATTCTATCGTAAACGGTTTTCATCCTATTGCACCTTAGCTTATACGTTTCGCTGCTTCATGGATTTCATCTTTAATTTGGGCAAAAGCTTTATTGTATTCATCAGATTTGAATTTCATAAAGTTCATGTTCTTGATTTTGTTCTGCAAAGTTAAGAAGAACTCGCGTGCTTTATCAGGAGAGTTAAACTTAAATTGCGTGTCGAATATTTCATTGATCATTTTGAAAAGCTCAATTTGCCTATCAAGAGGACAGTAAGCATCTTCTTTGTCAAAAGAGTTTTGTTGCAGATAGCTGAAATCGTAAAGTTCAGACTTAAGGTAGATCATCAGGTCTTCGATCGATGTACCTTCCTCCCCTACGACCTCCATCCTTTTACGGATGTCGTTTCCTCTTCTTAAAAAGCTGTCAGCTTTTCTAACCATCTCTCCCCATCCGGGAACTTTTTTATCAAACTCCTGCGAGACTTCGGCAACATATTTTGACCAAGATATCAAAGGATCGATGGCAGGATATCTTCTGGAATCCGATCTTTCACGCGACAATCCTAAAAAAGCTCCTACAACGGCCAAGGTAGCCTGAGTCACCGGTTCCTCAAAGTTTCCGCCGGCGGGAGAAACTGCTCCACCAATAGTTATCGAGCCTGTCTTTCCGTTGTTTAAGGTAAGGACTCCTGATCTTTCATAAAATTCCGCTACCCTTGAAGCAAGATAAGCAGGGAAGGCCTCTTCTCCTGGAATCTCCTCCAAACGTCCTGACATTTCCCTCATCGCTTGCGCCCAGCGAGATGTAGAGTCCGCTAGTAACAAAACGTCCAATCCCATTTGACGGTAATACTCTGCGATGGTCATTCCCATGTATACAGAGGACTCACGCGCAGCTACAGGCATTGAAGATGTATTGCAGATGATGACTGTACGTGTCATTAACGACTCGTTTGTATGTGGATCTATCAAGTGAGGAAATTCCCGCAAAATTTCTACAACCTCACCAGCTCGTTCACCGCATGCTACAACGATTACAATGTCGACATCAGAATATTTTGAAAGGTGATGTTGAAGAACAGTTTTACCTGCTCCAAAAGGCCCAGGCGTACAAAATGTTCCCCCTTTCATGATCGGAAACTGGGTATCAATGATCCTTTCACCCGTGTCCATCATTTTGGTAGGCTTGATCTTTTCCCCTTCATGCAAGGACATTTTGATCGGCCATCTTTGTACCATTGTGAACTCATGGACATTGCCATGGCTGTCTTTTGCTTTGGCGATCACTTTATCAATGTTATAGTTTCCTGCAGGTGCAACTTCGGTCAAAGTGTATTTTCCGAAATGGGTAAAAGGGATCATCAGTTGGTGGGTAAAACGACCTTCTTTCGTTGTACCAATACTATCTCCTCTTTCAAGGACATCTCCCACCTTAGCTACGGGTGTAAAAGGCCATTCTTTTTTTCTATCCAATGGAGGGATATAGATCCCCCTTGGCAAAAAGTATCCTGACTTTTCAGCGACCAATACTAGTGGGTTTTGAAGACCATCTACAATTGAAGAAAGAAGTCCTGGACCCAATTCAGCCTCGAGAAGTTCTCCTGTGAATGCAACTTTTGTCCCATAATCCACTCCACGCGTGTCTTCGAAAACCTGAATTTTTGCCTCATTGCCGGCGATCTCAATGACCTCCGACTTTAACGTCGCACCTTCGACATCCACCATGGCCACTTCCCCTTGGCGGATATTGCCCTCGAATTTGACTTGTAGAAGATTACCGAAAGCTTTAACAACTTTTCCATTTGCGTAGGTTGGCTTTTCTTTTGTTTGAGTGGAATTTGTCATGGTTTACCTTCAACAATTTTTTCAACAATATCTTGCCCTCTTCGTTTATTAAGAGCGAACCATTTTTCAGTTAAAATATGCTCTACAAAATAGGCAAGGATTCTGTCGGTAGAGAAAATATCCAAACCGACCATTTCTTCATATTTTCTGAACCTATATTCCAAAAGATCTTTGTGAAGATGTAATGGAGAATTATTCTTTTCATCCATAAGGATCTGTTTCAGATCCGCAAACTGTTCTGGAGGCTCGAACTTTGGCGCATCTTTCTGAGCCAGGATTTGGGCGATGATGTCTTCGTAGGGATTTTCAAATTGAAGCTCTTGAACCACATCTCGGCCGCGTTCTTTTGCCCTAAATCCTACCATAGTCAATCTGAAATCCCTTTCAAATTCCAAAAACTGTTTTAAAAAACCATCAGCTTTTTTAATCTCTTCGCGAAAATAGGCCCCCATCAGTTCTGAAAAGTTTTTGATTCTTTTTTCATCATCATCGTATTTTTCAATGTATTCATAGACATATTCTGGAAGATTGCTGTTTTTAGTTAACAACGCTTCTTCCATTTCGTTTTCATCCAGGTTTCCATAAGGGTCAAATTCTTCATCCTTCCAAAAACGACGCAAATTTTCTATGTCGTAATATCTACGGATCACTTTGACTTTTTCATAATCAGTATGGGACATGTTTTTTTTCAGCAAATAGACTACTTCATCAAATGTCATTTCCGCAGGAGCTTTCAAATGATAAGCTTGAAAAAGGGTTCCTACGTAATAATATTGCCCCATCTAGTGCCTTACGAGTTGAAAATTAAATTGCGGAAATCTTTTCTGGCATAAGAACTTAATAATTCTTTGAGTGCATTGTCGGAGATATCGATTGTCATCCTTTTTCCAACCACTTTAACTTGAGCGCCTCCATTAAAATTACCGACTTCTACCCCTTTGTCTTTAAGGCGGTTAACAACCTCGCTTAAAAGGAGTTTATTGACTTCGGCAGCTGGAACATTTTTTGGAATAACTGCAGACAGATCTGAATCAATTCCACTTTTTTCTATCGATTTAACGATGGCATTGATAAGGTCTGCAACAACTTTTGGATTTGCGCTCTCTTTTTCAAGAACTGTTTGAACCTGATCGTTGAACAGTTTGGATTCAATGTTTTGACGGAGTGACTCTAAGCTTTGTTTGACAGATTGGGCCAATGAGGATTGAAATACATTTCTTTCTTGTTCAACTTGTTGGCGAGCTTGGGCCAAAATGCTTTCGGCTTGTTTTTTTGCATCTGCAATGATCTTTTCACCATTCTTTTTGGCATTTTCCAAAATATTTTTGGATTCTTGAAGCACTGGTTCTAATGTTTCTTTTCTGATCGCATCGCAAATTTGTTGGATTTTATCTTCGCCACTGTCCAAACTCTTCATTCTAATTCTCCCTTTCTGCTGACTGATCGATTCCATTAAAATCCTACTTGTCAATTTTTTCAAGGAGATACCGAGTAAAAACGAAATATCCATACCAAAAAAAATCTCCTGTATGTTAACACTTCCTAACCGTGCCTGAGCGCGGAAACAATAAAAATTTTAATCTGGAGTTGCCATGCTTAAATCCCTAACGCTCTTATTTGCAGTGCTTGCTTCTATTAATCCTTTGTATTCCGATGAAGCAACTCCCCAAGCAGAAGTAGTAACGGAAAAGGAAGAGATACAATTTACTCCTCCTTCAGGTTGGAGATTTGCTGAAGCTACAACCCTTCCTAAAAGTGTTAAGATCATGGTCGTAGGACAAGGTCAAAGTCAATTTCCACCGTCGATGAACCTTGGTACTGAAGAATTTGCGGGAACTCTAAAGGATTACCTTAAGACGATAAAGAGTGTAAATGACTTGCGCCATGCCGATTGGAAAGACCTAGGGACAATTAGAACAGAGGCAGGTAATGCAAGTTTATCCCAAGTAGACATGAAGACACAATGGGGAGATGTCAGATTAATGCATGTCATTCTCATGCATGATGGGATGGCCTACATCCTTACAGCCGCAGCGTTAAAAGATGAATTTCCTACCTATTACAAAGAGTTTTTCAAGGCGATGACTTCCCTTAAGATCACAAAAGACAAGGGATAGAACATAAAACATGCACTTCGATCCTACTCCCTCTTCCTCAATAGAATAAAATTTGTTGTATGCAATCTGACCGTCATCTAGAATGTCGACTTATTAACAATTTAGTCCACAAGGAGGCTCCAAATGACAAGCTTAAGGAAATGGATGGCTTTAGCAGCGGTTCTCAGCATGCTAAGTTTTTCAACAAGAGATGCGAACGCTGGTGAATATGCAACTAACGTGGGTGGATGCGGATACACAGAATGCTGCGATGCTCCTTGTTTAGCTCCTGCGATTGCGCTTGGAACGATCGCTTTAGTAGCTATCATTGCTGTCGCTGTTCAAAACCATAGCAAGAGCCACCACGGCCACTCACACAGCTGCTCAAGATAAGCTAACAACAAAAATCTCTACTCTTATTTTTTGTTGTGAAAAATATCATAAAATTTCTGAAAAGGGCGCACTACTGCGCCTTTTTCCTTTTGGCCCAATCCTGTTGCAATGAGTGTGCAGTTTGGGAGCTGGATAAGATCAGAACAAGATGTTTTGAAATGGACGGCTCAAGGATAAAATCGGTAAGTTGCAGAAGTGGTTTACAGCTCGCAATCTATAGAGACATCTATAAAGAGCAAGTTTTCATTCATATACACGGTTGTCCCATGCCTCCACAAGAATGTGTTGAGGTTATTGTTATCATTGATGGTGAACCCAAAAGCTTCAATGCACAACAATTTTTGGGTGGACAAAGATATCTATTGGAAGAGGCAGGCGGTAGCGCGGTTATTGAGGCATTGTACAATGAAAAAACCGTCACAATAAAGCTTGGGCCCTATTGTAAAGATTTTGAGGCTGACAACTTTCCGAGGCTATACTCCAAAAATTAATGGACGGCCCAATGGACAATGGACGGCCCCATGGACAATGGACAGCCCCATGGACAATGGACACAGTGGACGAAGTGGACACAGTGGACATAGTGGACGGACCAGGGCAAAATGGACGTAAATTTTCAGCTACAAATGTAGTGCGGAAATGACCGTTAAAAATGGCCCGTCCACTACGTCCACTGTGTCCACTTCGTCCACTGTGTCCATTGTCCATGGGGCCGTCCATTTAGTCCTCGTCGGTGAGGTCGGTGAAGTCGGTAAGGTCATCGTCTTCTTCGTCGTCGGTGATTTGCCTTGGTTGAGGCTCTCCTAAACTATCCTTGAGGTTGTTGAGCTGCATTTCGATCGCATCAAAATAGCGGTCGATGTATTGAAATTGGTTGCGAATGTATTCTCCCTCATCCCCTTGCTGACGCAAAATGTTGAAGAAATTTGCAAACAAATATCGGTACTCTAATAGCATCTGAGAATAGATTCCCCGACGCTCTCTCAATGTTTCTTTGTCTTGTTGGGGAATTTCCCTGATGCTTCTTTGAATGGATGCTAAAAAGTCTTGCAGATATTCTTTGATATCATTCATGTCTAATTCTATTTCATCGACATGACGATAGGTTTTACCCCCTTTTACCCATTGTTCAATATGTTGGATGATCTTTTTAAATTTCCCATACCGGTTGATATGAGATCTATCTTGAATAGGTCCCAAAAGGCCTAAATGGTACGCGACAAGTTCATGAAATCCTGGAACTTCTTGTAGTGTTTGATATTTCCAATCCAATCGAAGGGCTTTATTTAGCACTTCCCCCATAAAGTCTATAATGCTTTCTTGGGATGAGCCAAGCTCATCACAGTCTTGTAAGCGTGGGACCAAGACATGAGTTTGAGAACGCATCCCCTTTCTTGATATGAGAGGCTGACCCATGGTGTGCAAGATTCCCTCAATTTCCTTATGCAACGATTCTTGGTAAGGTCCTTGTTCAGGGTCATCAAAACGTGCTAAAGAAGCAGTTAATTTTTCATACAGCTGATCCTGATGTTGTAACTCATAAATGATATGAACTAATTCATTTGCTTGTGTTGGATCTTTATTTTGAATAAATTCTCTGTATAGGCTAGCAGCAGACTTGAAACCTTTTAACTCTTTTCTGATAAGACCAATACCTTCATCTAGCATAGGCTTAAGGGCAAAAAGGTCTCCGTTTTTAAAAGATCTCCCCGTTTCGAAAAGCGCTTTTTTTATGGCCGTTGAATATTCCTTAAAAAGTGCAGGAACACGGTTGATATTGACAGATTGGTAAATCGAACGGGCAATATCATCTTGCAAGATCTTATATTTACTTTTTGCAGCTTCCCAGCATTTTAAAAGCACTTCAAGTAAAATAATTCTGTCTTGGCTGCTTCGCTCCATCTTTTTGATGATGAGGTAATCACCACATCTATCAAGGGTCTCTGAAACGATCGGATCTACTTTACAATAGGCATCGAATTTATCTGAAAAATCCTTAAATTTCAGTTTGAGGAATTGTTCTGTTTTATCGACATTTGTCTTTAGCTCTTTGTCTAGAGTGTCGGTAAACCAAAATTGAAAACGTTCAAGAATACCCCACTGGCCTCTACTCTCTTTTATAGAGCGGTATTCCCAGAGAATTTTTTCTAGCTTATGGATAATGAGTTTTAAATCTTCTAAGCGACGAAGTAGGTCACTATTTATCTTTTTTAAATTTTCGAATAATTCGCTTCTCCACCGGTCAAAACCTATTAAAGAAAGTTCTTCATAAAGTTCGGTCGATGCACTTTCAAGGGTCTCAACATAGTTCCAAAGACGTTTGTTAATATTATTCCGCAAATCTTTCCAGTGTCTTTGTCTTTCCTGGATGGGCTGAGTGTCATATAGACGTCGGGTCATTTCTTCTAGCGAAGGGATTAGCTCAGAAAGATTAAAGTCTGTCGTATGTGTGTTAATAAAGGGCAAGTGGTATGTGCCCGGAGAAGGGAGAAATGCTTGCTGCAAGTAGTCAGCTAAATCTGCTTCTTTGCGCTGCAAAAATTCTTGAAGCTGGTGTACTAGATCGGGTGTTAAAGCAAAAAGACCTTCATAATCGGTAGCTGTCTCTTCTTCCATGGTTCCCTCCTCAAGTCTCACCAAAATACTTAATTATTATTTTAAATCAAATTGGTTAAAAAGATAAGAAGACATAAATGGGTGAAAGTACAGAAGACGGAAGTCAGAAGTCAGAAGTCAGAAGTCAGAAGTCAGAATATAAAATCAAGTTACTTATTATAAAGGTTTTTCTTCTGAATTCTTCCTTCTGAATTCTGTCTTCTGAATTCTGAATTCTGTCCTTTGCTTCTTTCTCTTGATTATCCTCCCTTTTTCGTGATAGAGTGATCTAAAAGTTACAAGCAGTTGTGTTTATGCCTTATACGTTTGAATTTGATTGCCAATCGTGCAGAAAACCAGTGAGTTTTTCTACTACTCTTTTAGAGAGCGCTGCAGCTGTCGCCAAGTGCAAAGAGTGCGGCAAGTCTTATTGCATTGAAGATGAATCACTTAGAGACCAGCTTAAACAATTTGAAGCCCTATGCATTCAAATTAGAAAATCGCAGGGAATTCTCGGAAACGCATCAGTAGGTGTCAATGTTGGTGAAAACTATGTGAAAATTCCCTATAAGCTTCTTTTAGCAAGGCTAACTTCCCATCTGGACTTAATGATCGGAGATCAACCTTTGACGATAACATTGCGGGTTGAGCCTTTGGAAGATCAGCTCAGTAAAACTATCGCTATTAAAAAAGCATAAGCGTCAAAAAAATAAAGGATGTTCCTTATGAACCAGCTCGAGCAATTACGAAAAATGACTAAAATTGTCATTGATACCGGCGACATCGACGCAATAAAAATTTATACTCCTGTTGATGCGACAACCAATCCATCCTTAATTTCCGCAGCTGCACAAAAGCCAGAATATGAGAAATTAATTAAAGACGCAGTGGACTACAGCAAGAGCAAAGCAAAACCTGGTTCTCCCGAACAACGTAGACTGATGATGGACAAGTTGTTTGTCAATTTTGGAGTTGAGATCTTGAAAATTGTTCCTGGAAGGGTTTCTACAGAGGTAGACGCTCGTCTTTCATTTGATGTAGACGCCAGCATTAAAAAAGCACATGATTTAATCAACCTGTATTCTGAAGCCGGAATTTCGAAAGAGCGCGTTTTAATTAAGCTAGCCTCTACCTGGGAAGGGATTGTCGCAGCAAAACAGCTTGAAAAAGAAGGTATCCATTGCAATATGACCTTATTGTTTAGCATGCCTCAAGCGATTGCTTCAGCTGAAGCGGGTGCTACATTGATTTCTCCTTTTGTTGGGAGAATTTTGGACTGGTTTAAAAAAGCTGAAAACAAGTCAAGTTATGCCCCAAGTGAGGATCCAGGGGTTAAATCGGTCACCGAAATTTATAACTATTTCAAAAAGCATGACTATAAAACAGTAGTGATGGGAGCCAGCTTCCGCAATAAAGATGAGATCACAGAATTGGCAGGATGCGATCTTTTAACTATCTCACCACAGTTTTTGAAAGAACTCAGCGAATCCAACGACAATTTACCAAGAAAGCTTGATCCAGCAAAATCTAAAGCGTTAGACATACCTAAGGTGACTATCGATGAAAAAGCATTCAGATACGCCCTGAATGAAAACGCCATGGCGACAGAAAAGCTTGCCGAAGGCATCCGCAAGTTTGCCGAAGATGCCATCAAGCTCGAAAAAACCATCGTTGAGAAGTATAAGTAGGCACTAGCCCTAATGGACAATGGACACAGTGGACGAAGTGGACATAGTGGACGGGCCATTTCTAACGGTCGTTTCCGCACTACATTGTAGCTGAATTTACGTCCATTTTGTTCTGGCCCGTCCACTGTGTCCACTTCGTCCACTGTGTCCATTGTCCATTAGGCCAGTCCACTGTGTCCATTAGGCTGGGGCCTTAGCCTATCATTGCTTTGTAAAGTTCATCAATTTGGGGCTGCGAAGCAGCGATGAAATTATTAGGATCATTTGTGACGACTTGACCTTCCTTATTGACCCCCTCATTTTTATCATTGGCTTTCACATCGGGAGCCCATCCTTTTAAAGGTTTTTGCCAATCTTCACCTTTAATCTCAGTATTATTATTGACAGCTAGCTGTAATACTTTAGAAAATGCTACAGCATTTTTCCTCTCATCGGGGCTAAGTTCTGGTGAAGTTGTTAATTTCGGATTGACCATTTTTAATACTAAAAAGGATGTAAGATGATTTTTAACATCACCAGCTTCCGCAGGAAATTTTTCCACATAGGCTTTCGCAAAAGCTTGATAGACTGCTCTCATTTCAGGAGGTGTGTTTTTGGATATGCTAGCTGCTAGATCCCTTAAACCAAGCGAGACGTTTCCTTTCATTTTTTCTAGCCCTTCAGGTGTTTCTCGGTTGGTTGGAGCTTTGGCCCTTTGAGAAATTTCTGACATTGCACCTTCTAAAGGCTTGCTCATAAGATTTGTTTGAAGTGCACCAATGAACATTTGCGAGGAAGATTGAGTTTGTCTAAAGACATCTTGATGAGTTCTCGCGTTTTCAACATCATTTCTCACAATTGATTGACCAAACTCACTAGCAAGTTTTTTGCCTGCAGGCGTTTTACAAAGATCATTTACAAATTCCTTCACATCAACTTCATGCTTATTCATTAAAGCGATTGCTGTCTTATGATCTGTTTGAATTAAAGTTCTTAAAACCTGTGGATTTTTTAAGTCCTCAGCTGAAACACCCTCTCTAAGTGCTGGAGTAGAAGCTACTGCTTGAAGTTGAGATTTCAACTCTGTTTGTAACTTTTGTAAATCACCACGAACCGTTTGAAGATCTCGATTTAGAATTTCAATCTCTTTAAAATCTTTGGCATTATCTAGTTTTTCGCCAATTGCTCTACCCGTTTCTTCTAATGCTTTCATTTTAATGATTATACCAGAGAAATTGGCCTGGAACTTTTGTACGCCCCCCTCTTCAAGCTTCTTCATGTGCGCGTTTTTATTTGGTGCTACTTCGTTTTTATTCGGTGCCACTTCTTTTTTGTCTAACTTCCCTGCAACTAGCTTTTTACCCTCGGAATTAACGCTTTTTTCGACATGTCCAGCCCGTACAGGCATACTTCCCCCTGTAAGAGCCATGCTTTCGCGTAGCTTCGCAGCTTTGGCTGGGTCAGCAGTATCTAATTTGGGAGTAGCCATTCTTACTTTTAAGTCAGAAACGTTTCGGTCTTTTTGTTCAATTTGCGCAGGTGCTCCCTGTTCCTGGACAGGTGCTTGCCCCTGTAATCTAGAAGCTTGGGAAAGTTCTGGAGAAGGTGGAGTACTATTGATCATACTTTGCCTCTAGGGTTTTTTATTATTATAAATGTAAATTATTTATTTTAAAATGATCTTTATAGTAATTGACTTAAATTAGTTATTTATAATAAAATATTAACATATTCTTATAAATGAGGTAAAAATGATACAAGCTCCCCAGGGAAACCCCTTTCATTTCATGGATTTATCTTTAGAGCTCCAGGATTACGCATTTAAATTCCTAAATATAAGCGATCTAAAAATAACCTCCCGGGTATGTAGGCACTTTAATGATTTAGTCTTAGGCACTCGAGTCACCTATCATGGATCCCAATTTAAATACTCTGAAGCCCGAGAAATAGGAAAAAATAGAGAGATTTGTCAATTCCTCAATAGCAAAGAAGTCATCGATATTGCCGCAATAAAAGAAGCGGCCCAAAGATGGCCAAATACTTCTCATCTTGAAATCATCAAAACTGATCAGAATATAATTGAGATTTGCGAAGACTTTCTTCAACAAATTGCAGAATTATTTCCCTCCCTCAAAAGTTTAACCTTAACAAGTAGATCTATGGATGATTTTGAGGCTTTTAAAGATCTCAGCTCTGAAGATTTAATGATTTTCAGCGATAAATGTCCTAACCTCACACAGCTTACCTTAATCGACTGTACAATGATTTCAAAGGAAGCCTATGCATATGTAATTAAGAAATGTTCGAAACTAAGAACAATCTGCTTAAAAGGCAAAAATGTGACTGATCAAGTCGTACAAGTTGCCATGACCCACCTTACCTCTCTCCATTCAATGCAACTTTTTGATGCAGATATTACAAGGAATGCCGCCCAATATTTTTCGATACGTAAAGATACATTGACTGACTTATTGCTTCATTCAGAACCAGAAGACAATGAAAATGCTTTTACTGACAAAGATCTGGCAGAAGTTATTGCTCAACAAAAACGATTGAGAAGTATAGATTTTAAAGGACTTTCAGTGGGACCTATTTCAACAAAGGCCTTGGATAGGTTACCCAATCTTAGCGATCGCACAATAAGATCTTAGGGCTTTTTGTCGTCCTTTGTATGACGACCCCTTAGATTCCTTGCAATTGAATGGGAAAAGGTTTGCATTTCTTGAATTAGAGCGTGAAATTTTTCATTTTGAAGATTCTTATCATTTGAAGGTTCATTGTTGACTATTGCTTGAAGACCTTTTGAAAGCAAAATTGCGTGGCTCGGTGCTATTTCAGTCTTATATGCAAAATTGTAAACCTCATTTGCCTTAGGTCCCCTAGCTATGGTAGGATTAACTAACTGTAAGAAGAAAACTGCTGTAACTAATCTCAAGGCCCTTTTTTCTTTATTTTCTAAATCAGGCCACTTTCTCAAAAACTCATTCTGAATGGATTGATACAGTTCTTGCATAGGCTTGGGGATATCTGTCCTAATGAGCAATCCAAGTATGCGGGTAAAAACCTCTTTGGTTGTTTCTGCAGGAACAAATTTATTTGGAGGGATTTTCTCTAAATCTTTACAAATTTCAGCTAACTCTTTGCCAATTAAAGGAGCCATGTATTTTTTTTGCACCATACTCAACATAAAAGCTAAAGTTGTATCCACCTCTCTTAAAGCTTCAGTGGGTAATTCAGTATTGCTTATTGACTTTTTAACGTAGTACCTTAATACACCTGCAAGTTGTTCTAGGGGATAATTTGCAACTAATTCATAAGCTAAAGCTTTGCTTTTATCTCTATCCGCTAAAAATGCAGAGCGAACTGTTAACATAGAATTGATGACAGAGTGATTGTTGGGATCTCTCAATAATTTACCGAATTCCTCTCTATTCTTTAGAAGCTCTTCTGCTAAAGCATTTAAATCTTGATTCTTTTCCTTCATTTCGGCACTTATTCTCGAAATTTCTTTCTCAATTGCAGGCTTATCAGCTACCGATGCATGAGATAATTCCTTGTTTTTAGCTTTTAGAGCTTTCTTTAGATCAGTGACCTCAATATGCAAATCGGCATAAGTTCCATACCTTGGATTTTCACTTTTTATAGCAAGGACAGAATATTCCCTTTGGATTGTAGGTTTAGGGGGAGCTCCTTTTGGGACACTTGACTTAGGTTTATCGGTTTCATTAATGGGCTTCGGTGGAGGAGGACTTACCTCGCCTGGAGTTTCTGTACTGCTAGGATGTGCAATACTTTGACCTCTGATTATGGAACTTCTACGCCTTACCCTCACTTCAGTGAGAGTATGACTATCGGAAACGGTCAAAGGCACACTGGCCGGTTCAAGGTCAGACCCTTCCGGAGGAAGAGAAGAAGCTTTTGAAATTTTCTTATTATCGGTAAGTCTTCCACTAACTCTCAGATCGGGCGAAGATCTAGGAGTATCAGATGCTAATTTGACTTTTTGGTAGGTAACGGCTTGTTGTCTCTCTTTTTTGGACTTTTTTTCCTTTTTTCCTACTCTAGGAGACGAATCTGAGGAGTCCCCTGGAGATCCTGTCCGTATTGGAGGAATTGTCATATTTTTATCCTTTTAACAACCGAAAAAATATAAAGGGGATCTTATTTGTTTTAAAGAAAATACTTTACTATATTAAATTATAAATTTAATTAATAAATCAATATAAAATAAATTGATTTTATTTACTATGACGATTATTTGAATACATAAGGCATTTAATGACATATTGATATTGTTCGAGGGATTGAACAAGGCAGCGCCTAGACTGACGCATTTCGATAAGCTTTGCACAGAGGTTAAATTTCTTTACCCCTGCTTTCCTAGCCTTCATCGCAAGGTATAAAAGGAGAGCAACGCCCGTGCGCCCTGCACCTGCCTGGCAATGAAAAAGTGGTTTAATAGAAGGGCTGTTATACTCTGGTGTACTAAGAAAATTCATTAATTCCTCAAGCACTTGAATAAGAACTTTTGGGCCTTCTGGTACACCTTTGTCAGGCCAAACATTGCAATGAATTTGAATAAAGTTAATCTTCTTTCCTTCAGTTTCTACGCAGAGATAATTGATATTGTAATTTTCTTTAAGTTCTTGATTGACCAAAGTGATAATATAGGGACCAATTTTCAGAGACTCGTTAACTGTATGTGGCAAATATATATCTTCGTAACTAATTTCCATAGATTTTGATAAGTTCAATATAATTCTGCAGTTTTTCTGCAAAATCATTTTCCAAAAAAGTTCTCGTGTATGTTTCAGAGGATATTGAGTAGCGATCACTGATATGCCATCAATATCAATTTGATTTGCATTGATATACTCTCCCAAGAAAGGAGGAGCAAAATCTACGATAGTCTTTTGACAAGGAAGAATATCAAAAAAACGATTGTCCTTATTCGGACCGCATAATGGAAATTGAAGGTCAAACTGTAGGCTTTCAACTATTCCTGCAGCAATATCGTAGCCATCCTCATAACCCTCACCTTGAAAGTCTTGAAGGTCATCATTACAAGCAGAAAGATGTTCCCTGCTCCATTTTTCATGCTGTTCAGCAATAGAATTTAATTTGTGATTGATTTGTTCTGTTTTGCCAAATTGCCCCTTAACTAAATCCAAAACTTTTCGATAGAAAAATTTTGCAAATCTATACTTACCAAGTCCAAGATTCGCTTCTGCTCTACCACATAATATTCTTACTTTAGCTTCATTTTGTAAGTGATCAGAAAAGATAGATTTAAAAAGTGCATCAGCAGCAGTGTATTCTTTTCTGGAAAGAGTTGATGAGCCTTCTTCAATCAGTTCTTCTAAATATCTTTCCGATATTTCTGTACAACCCTTGAGGGCTTGCATAGAGTTCCCTCCATAAGCTCAAATTACCGGAAGGGAAAATATAAAAAAAGAACTCAAACAAGTCCATTAAAATTAATCGATTGTGACATTAATTTCATGCTTTGCATGGTCATCAACAAGCTCAAAGGAGTTTTCTGGGAGAACCTTGCCATTTTGCTTAATTATCACCTTTCCTTTGCTGAGATGCTTAGGATTTTTAATTTTTATAAGATAAAATGTATCTTTAAATCGGTAATTGATCGAACACTCTGACCATTCCGATGGCAATGTCGGGTCGATAGTTACCACATTGTTGCGTAATTTAAATCCTAATATATCTTCCAGCCAAATTCGATATTTCCAGGAAGCAGAGCCAGTATACCATGACCACCCTCCCCTTCCAAAATTTCCTGGAAGCGCATAGACATCTCCAGGCATAACATAAGGTTCAATTTTATAAATTTCTAAGTCTTTTTCATTCTTTGCACGCTCAATTGGATTCATTAATTGGAGAAGGTAGGAAGCTTTGCTTCCATCCCCGAATTTTGCAAATGCAAGAGGTGCCCAAAGGGAACCATGGGTATATTGACCTCCATTTTCACGTACTCCAGGAGGATACCCTTTTATATACCCAGGATTTTTTGGGGTGGTATCAAAAGGAGGTGTCAACAGAAGTACTAAGCGCTCTTCCGGCCTTACCATATATAAGTCAACAGCTTTAAGAGCTTCTTTAGCTCTTTCGGGCTTACATTCACCTGTAATGACAGCCCACGATTGTGAGATCGAGTCAATTTTACACTCAACAGATTGCATGGATCCAAGCGGCGTCCCATCATCATAGTAAGCCCTTTTGTACCAATTTCCATCCCAAGAGTGAGCTTCCAAAGCTTCAACTAAACGTTTTGCCTGGCTCCGATAACCTCTTGCTGGCTCTTGCTGATCAATAGAATCTAATAATTCTGAAAAATCATTAAGAACTTGAACTAAAAACCATCCCAGCCAGACACTCTCCCCTTTTCCTTCAATTCCAACGCGATTCATTCCATCGTTCCAGTCGCCGCTGCCAATTAACGGGATGCCGTGTGAGCCTGCAGTCACACCTTTAACGATAGCTCTTTTGCAGTGATCGAGCAGATTAGCAGACTCTTCCGATATCTGAGGAATGAAATACAGTTCATGCTCATGTTCCTGAAGAATGGGTCCCTGTAGATAAGGAATGTTTTCATTTAGAATTTCTTTATCGCCTGTCACTTTGACATAATGGGCGGTCACAAAGGGAAGCCATAGCAGGTCGTCCGAAATTTTTGTCCTCACTCCTGCACCAGTTGCAGGATGCCACCAGTGTTGGACATCTCCTTCCAAAAACTGTCGGTGTGCCGTAAGGAGGATTTGGGCTCTTGTAAACTCAGGTTTGGAATAGACAAGGGACATGACATCCTGCAATTGGTCTCTAAATCCATAGGCACCGCTCGATTGATAGAAGCCATTCCTTGCCCAAACACGGCAGCTTAACACTTGGTAAAGAAGCCAGCGATTCATAAGTAAATTTGTTGATACCCATGGAGTGTTAATTTGGGTTGTATCCAGAATCTTATTCCACCAAGCGCAAGTTTTAAAATAGTGTTCTTCGACTACCATGGGGTCGCGATAAAGAAGAATGAGTCTGCGAGCTTCATAAACATCCGCGGCTTCCCCTAATAAGAAAGTGACCTCAGCTTCAGATTCTGGTTCTATGTTGACATTAACCTGCAAAGCACCACATGGATCAAGCGCTCCCCCATATGTTCCTGAGAGACTTATACGTTTTAAGGCATCGGGGTTGCTTAAATTGCCATTTCTTCCAATAAACTCTGTGCGGTCAGCTGTGAAAGTATTTGCGAGTGGCGAAGAACTAAAGAACGCAACCTTAGCAGGATTATCAGTCTGAAATGGATTTGTGACAAAAAGTGACTGGCTTTCTGGATCCCAGTCGGAAATCAGATGCATCTGAGAAGCTTCTTTATCACTCCCTAAAACCCAATCTACATACCCTGTAATGGTTAAAGATCTTCTCTTTGTTGAACGATTAAATATTTTGAGCTTTTGAATTTTGATCGGTGGGGCATAATCCTCATCCACCGGAACAAAAATTAAAAGTTGCTGTTCAAGGTTATGGCTATTATGTTCAAAGCGAGTGTATCCTTGTCCATGGCTTACTCTGTAAGCATCTTTTTCCCTGATTGGTTTTGGAGTTGGCGACCATGTCACATTAAGGTCGTTGTCATGGATGTAGATCGCTTCGCTAGGTGGATCTATGACGGGATCATTACACCAGGGTGTAAGGCGATTTGTTTGACTGTTTCCATTCCAAGTACTGCATAAACCGCTTTCAGTAACTAACGCTCCGAATTGTTTGTTACTAAGCACATTGATCCATGGAGCAGGTGTTTGTGTTTGGGGCCCTAAGTAGATTGAATATTCATGCGCATCCTTTGTAAAGCCGCCAACACCATTGAAATAAAGCAATTCCATAAAGGGAAGTGGATTGGATGGCTCATCTTTGATTCTTCTTGTAGTTTTGACCATTGGTGGAATTGTGCGTGGAGAAGGGGTTGCAAGGAGCTGGAATTTTAAAGTCCCTCTTGATGCCACCATGACGATGCTTGCACTGGCAAGTAGAAGTGTAAGATCTTGTTCAGGAATTTTACTGGCAGACCTTAAGAATACACCACCCGATTTATCAATCT
This sequence comes from Parachlamydiaceae bacterium, assembly GCA_039806825.1. GTDB lineage: Bacteria > Chlamydiota > Chlamydiia > Chlamydiales > Parachlamydiaceae > JBDHQB01. The sequence continues at coordinate 75,808 of JBDHQB010000010.1, forward strand.
CATCCGGTAAAGCATACACTTGAACGAGGTGCAATAGCTGTTGATAGAGGGTTTGGTCGTAGCTTTCATCCTCTTCATTGATGATCACCAGATCAGTTTTAAGCCCTCTCATTTTTAAATAGGCGTGGGCTAATAAGGCTTCTTTAACAAGCTCATAATCTTTGTAATCTTTTATAGTGACAATCACGATGGGGATATCACCAGAAATCCCATAGGCCCACAATCCTGGTTGACCTAACCTATTACGTCGCAAACGTTCTGTTGAAGGCCTTAAAAGTGAATTCGGGAATATGATCCTTCCCGCCAGTTTTTGATAAAGCTGGGCATCTTCGGCATTGATACGTAAATGGCGTAATTCCAATTGGGCATGTGTCCAAGCCATATCCAAGGCACGATTGCTTGCATTGATATCCCGATACTTTTCTACAAGCGCTTCTGCTTCATCTCGATTCCTGCTGACAATAGTAACATAAACTATCTGTTGTTCTTCATTCGGTTTCAACACAATTTGTCGACGTAGGCTCATAATGGGATCGAGGACAAAACCTTCCGAATTTTGAAGATTGCCTTCTAAGGCTATCGGATTTCTTAGTGTTCTTCCCCTTCCAATAAATTTGGAACGGTCTGTTTCAAATTGATAGAGATGAGTTTCTTCGGCATAGGTGTTTGTGCAATGCGCCACATAAATAGGTTTGTCATCGGGTGAGCGTGGACGGCGGCTAGCGATCACGCCAGCGTATTTTGGCAATGCTTCTGTCTGAATAAACATTTTATTAAAGGCAGGATGGGACCTGTCAGCATCATGGCTGCTCATTGCAAGCTCCATGTAGCTTGTCAATTCGAGCGTTCTAGTACGCCTAGAAAGATTCAAAAGGGTAATTCTTCGAATTTCAGCATTATCTTCAGGTGAAATAACAATCTCTGTGACTGTCTCTATTTCCTCATCCACCCTTCTAAATTCAGCTTTGTCAGAAGTAAAATGGATAATTGTTCTTTTTGGTTTAACCACTGTCGGTTGGAAAAATGTAGACCAAACTGCATTTGAGTCCACATCCTTGATGTAGCAGAAACTTCCCCAATCATCTTTTGTAGTGTCTGCTCTCCATCTTGTAATATCAAGGTCTTCCCATCGTATGTAACCTCCGCCTGCATTTGTCAGCATAGAGGAAAGGATGTTATTTGAAAGGATGTTGACCTTTGGCAAATGGGATTCGTGGCTATCGATACGTCCTAATGAAGGTATTTCCGCAATAAGTTCTAATCTTGTAGGGCGCGGTCCTCGGGCAAATCCTTCAGAAATTTTGGTAGAAGTAGGAATCCTTTCATAAAGTAATGATTCTATCGACTGGATTCGAGGATCTGCATGAAAATAATTTTGTATGAGGTTATTCCGCAACACATTGACCATTGAAAGTAAGGTCATTCCTTCGTGGTGTGCCATATACGTATGAACGATAACGCCCCTTTCCCCTTTTGGATCTTTTTGCCTAGAATAATCGACAGCTTCATAAAATCCATAAGTTCCTTCAATTGAACCGCGCGTTGTTTCAATCAAGTCTGCAAAGTTTTCAAGCGCAGCTTTGGGCTTAATCATTAAAGCTAAACCTGTGGAATAAGGTGAAACAACTAGATCTTTTTCAAGGCCTCTCTTCATCCCCATGCCAGGAATCCCAAAGCTTCTATACTGATAAATGCGATACATATCAATTGCACTATAGGCTGCTTCAGATATCCCCCAAGGAAGTCCTAATCTCTTTCCATAATTCATTTGCACTTCCACAGCATCGGTGCAAGCTTGGTCTAAAAGGGAGTTTTTGAAATTATGAGTCCAAATCAGTGGCATCAAATATTCAAACATTGTTCCACCCCACGAGAGGAGAACTTTTTTGCCATCCACATCGGTGTAGGGCCTTCCTAAGGTCCACCAATGTTCTAAAGGAGCATCCCCTTTTGCGATAGAAACTAAACTTGATAAACGCGCCTCACTGGCCAGTAGATCATAACAAGAAGTGTCCATCCTGCGGGTGGTAGCATTAAATCCGATCGAGAATGCCTTTTTGTTTTTTTGATAGAGGAAAGCCATATCGGTTTCGTCAGCAAATTTATGAATATCTCGATGCAGCTGACGTGTAATTCCCATTAATTCACCAGCAAGCCATTGCGATTTTGAAAACAATGCTTCTAGATCATTTAACCAGGCCATTTGATCGGGGCTGAGATTAGCAGTTTGTTCCCTTAAATGAATAAATTGATCTAATCCTTTCACTTTGCCGCTAGACAGAGCTTCTAAGCTTGGAGCAAATTTAAGGGCTTCAATCTTCCATTGAACAGCTTGAGGATCTAAGCTTTTTAAAAAGTCCTCGCTTGCTTTATTGAGAGGGTCCATCCACTGTAAATAACGATTGGAAGATTCTAACCACATTTCAGTCATTCTATGCGCTTGGGAGATCCAATAAAGGTCTTTTTCAGAGGATTTGATTTCATGGAACTTCTCTTTCATTGCCGCATCGAATCTTTTCAACCCCGCGATAATTTCAGGAATATTGAGAGGTTGGAAATTGAGTTGTGAGTAAAAGTACTCAACTTGTTTCTTATCCTTCACCTGCTCAAATGTATCTTTTATGCCCTCTAAAGCAGACCTGGATAATAATGGATGTTTTAAAAGGTCAATGAGGGAATTGGCAAGAGCCCAATAACTGGCTAAAAGATTTCCACTATCAACTGTTGAAATGTACTTAGGCTCTAGTGGAAGCAAAGAGCCAATATCATACCAGTTGTAAAAGTGCCCTTCAAATCGTTCTAATTTTTTAAGGGTGTCAGTAACATTTTTAATCCTGCCAATAGTTTCATCGAATGAGAGATACCCTAAATGATAAACTGCAGGATATGTCAGTAATGCTAATCCGATGTTTGTTGGAGAGGTCCTGCGTGCGAGCTCCACATTGAGACTGTCTTGAAAGTTATCAGGCGGAAGCCAATTACTGGAAGGGCCGACAAATTGATCGAAAAATCTCCAGGTCCATCTCGAATAATTTCTTAACTTAATCCGATCCTCAAAGTTGAGTTCTTCAGAAATAGGCCGGTAGTAAGGTTTGTTTAATAATGCAACAATGAAAGGCGATAAAAACCAAAGCGAAAGAAAAGGCCATGCATATTTAAGAAACTCGGTTGAATGCCAAGCAATCCATCCTGCAATTGCCAAGGTGAATAATGAAACAGCAAACATCTTTAAAATAAATATGGATTGCACATGGGTGGGCATGCTGCTTTCGATGCTTGAAGGGGTCCATTCTAATAATTTTTTATGTGAAATGAATCGGCGGTAAACATATCTGCAAAAAGCATCGATTGAAATATAAGCTTGATGCGGCAATAGAGCTGCATAAATGATACATCGAGTTACACCTGTTAGAATATGCTTCCACTGAGTGAGTGTTTCGAAGGGAGCAAACATCGCGCTGATCAGTGAAGGTGCAATTGCAGGCATCAACAGAATGATGGCGATAAAAGCAGTCCAAAATTTATCCTGTGGAAACACATACCAACTCAGCAGCAACATGGCCAACAAGGCAGCTGGAGCGATAGATCTTCTAAGATTATCTAATATTTTCCATCGATTAAGTGCTGAAAGTGGATTGGGTTGCTTCCCTTTATTTTCACTTGGAACTTTTGGGAATAACCAACTGCTGATCTGCCAGTCTCCCCTTAGCCATCGATGCTGTCTTAGTGCATACGAACGGTAATTTGAAGGGAAGTTATCAAAGAGTTCAATATCGCTTGCAAATCCTGTCCTAACATAGGTTCCTTCAAGCAAATCATGGCTTAAAATGCGCCCCTTAGGAAAACGACTCGAAAGGAGTTTGTGGAAGGTTTTTAAATCGTAGATTCCCTTCCCATAGTAACATCCTTCACCTGAAAGGTCCTGGTATACATCTGAAACTGTTTGTGTGTAGGGGTTTGTTCCAATAGTATCAGTAAAGATTCTGGAAAAATAAGTTGCATTCGAACTTGGTAATGATGTGGACACGGAAGGTTGAATGATCGTATACCCTCGCAATATCGATTTACCACTCTCTGCCAAATAGGGTTTGTTCAAGGGGTGTGACAGTGTTTCTATCAAACGACGTGCTTTATCCTTTGGTAGCTGAGTATCCGTATCCAAAGCAATAATGTACCGTATTCCGTCGAGATCCTTTTTATTTCCTTCTATTAGGATTTCATTGTTATCTTCTAATACCTCGCCGCTCAAATAACGATTAAGATCCTCTAGTTTCCCCCTTTTACGTTCTCGCCCCATCCAAATGCTTTCAGCAGGATTCCAAATCCTCTCGCGATGGAATAAAAAGAACTTCCCATCTCCATAGAGGCCATTTAATCTTTGGATTTCACTCTTGGCTAAATTTATTAAATCCTGATCCTCTGGCATTCTTTCCCGCGAACCATCCAAATAGTCTGTAAAAAGGGCAAATTTCAGATTTGGATCACTGTTAGCTAAATATCGGATTTGCAGCTCTTCAATGTCTTCTAGAATCGATTTTCTGCTAGATAACATTGTCGGAACAATGATTAAAGTTTTATATTCATCAGGAATACCGGTCTCTTCATAGGACATTTTAGGCAAAATTGTGGGTTTCAGGATATTGGTGATAAACAAATTCAATACCTGGATGCACACTTCGCTGATCGGAAATATTCCTAAAAAGATAAACAATGCAGCAATCCATGGATTGATCGCTTCGGTCTCAATATAGTATAGAACTGCTGCTGAGGTTGCTGCGACGAGGAAAAGCAAACTTCCCAGATATGTCAAAGAAGGATGCTTAAAAAACCATCTTTTAAGTTTACCCCAAGAAGAAAGTTGACAACTTGCAACTTTTTCGAGCTCTTCGATCCCATCATCGATTAAGTAATAGCCTACATGCTTCTTTAATGGAACATCACTTGGTCCTGATGCTAATATCAAAGCGTAACTAGCTAAAGAAACCTCAGGAATTTTGCAATTGAGAGAATTTTCTTCAATAGCGTGTCGATAAATATCACGAGTTTTAAAGTCCATCCTAGGATAGACGCCAGCTGGGTCTTTGTTTAATATCTCGTCTACAACACTGACCCTTTCTAAGATATCGCGCCAATCGTACTGATAAAACTTGATCAAGCTTGTAATAGCGTTCACAAGCGCTGTTTGCTCTGTGGTCTCTTCTAATTGCTGTTTACGGACAATATCTACAATTGAAGCCTGTAACTTATCTTCAATCCAACTTCTAACAGGGATCAAAGTGATATCTTCATCAGAAAGGTGGCTCAACAGTTCTTCAGCAAAATGGCCTGAGGGATTGGGAACATCTTTATTCAGTTCTCTCATGAAGCTTTTCAATTCGCTTGGCTCGTGCCGGGCAACATTAACTAAACGGTTTCCCCACAAAGCGGCAAGTTCACTTTCACATAATCTTAAATCTACTCGGAAGGCTAAAAATTGAAGAATTTCTATTAATCGGATCGTTAACATTAAAGGGAGCGCCCAAAGTTCTCCAATTGTAATTGGAGTGATCTTCTGGTACTCCTTCATAAAAATTTCAATCAGTTCCTGATTTATCCCGCCTCCAGAAATTCCCAGGATCTCGTAAGCAATTGCGTAAATTCTTGGAAGCCCTCTGAAGGGTCCCACAACTAGCTTTGGGAGCTCCTCATAATAAGCTTTGGGCAAGTTCTTTTTGACCTCGCTGATCTTTCCTCGGATTGCATAAGCATTGTCCAATAACCAATCTCTTGAAATTCCAATCGTTTGGTCTAATGTGAGCGATTGCTCCAAATGGTCAAGGATTGTGTTGATCTTAGTTTCACATCCCCTCAACCGCTCCAATAAAAAGGGTTGTTTGCTTTTGGGGACTTTTCCGACTTTATGGGAGTGGGCAACTGCAGTTGCCATCTCAGGAACTTTTTCTAGTGGGTAATTTTCAACATGAATATCGCTTGTATAAGGCTCCTCGGATTTTAGCAATCCTGTCCTAAAAAGGAATGTGATTGGAGTTTCCCCTGCAACGTTTTGAAGGATTTTCATCGTGTTCGCAATAAAAGTATTGGGAACTTTCGTTAAAATGAGTGTTTCGCCATGAAGTAGTAAAGGTTTGTACTTATCGATCCATGATTTTTTGATATAGAAAAGACTTCTATAAACAATGACAAAACTTAAAAGGGAGGTTGTAAAGAAAATGAGCGCATGCGGCTGAATTTCTAATGGGAATAATTTTTCTGTGAGGCCAAAGAAATGCATCAACAATGTAATGACAAGTCCTAAAAGAACTCCCCAAAACAAAGGAGTCGAATAATTTCTAGTGATCGTATAGTCATTATTTCGACCGCGGTGGATGAGAACACATCTTTCCCATAAGCTATCTTGTACACGATGAAAGACTTCTTTAGCGTGACGATAACTATGATAAAATCCTAAAGCGATATCGGTTTCTTTTAGCATTCAATGTCTCTTCAATTTTTTGTCATTGTCGTGCCCGCGCGCATGCTCGTGCCCGTGCCCGGATTGTCCAATCTCAAGTCAAAAAATGAAAGCAAAAATTTTAAAAACGGTTCTAGTCCAATCGATAAAATTAACCACCGAGTACACGGACTCGACTTTAGCATTTTTTGGGGAGGTCAGAATTCAGAAGACAGAATTCAGAATATTGCATGCCCTGACATTAGCATTACAGTCCTAATACAGGAAAAAAACTTCAAATATTCTTCTGAATTCTGGATTCTGTCTTCTGAATTCCTAAGTATTCAAAATTCAATATTTTGTAGCAAAAATGCTTACTTACGTTTACGAGGGGTGCCTCCAGAGGGTTCCATCATCATTTGTTCGGCTTCTGTGTTGATGCCTTTTGAGAAGTAACCTCCTTCGGCAATCGATGTTAATGTTTTGGAATGTTTCTTGCAGTAAATCTGCTATATCATTGAGCTTAAAATGTTTTGCAAACGTACGCAGTGTTCCGTACACAGCGATTTCATAGTGCTCAACCCGTTGCGCACAAGAAATTAGAGCTGCATCTTTCACGGGGGATTCATTAGGCCATTCTTTCATAACCTTATTCGCTTCCTCTAAAATTCCCTCCATTGCCTCACATTTCTTATCATTCGGTTGAAGGTTAAGAATAGAAAATATTTCTTCTAACCTTGCGATTTGATTCTTTGTCTCTCCCAAATGAGTTTTTATTGCATCTTTAAGCTCTTCAGATTGAGAAGCTTTTATTACCTTCGGTAAAGCTATGATAATTTGCTTTTCTGCATTATAGATATCAAAAAGTTGCTCAACGAAAAGATCAAAAAAAAGTTTTACTGCTTTTCATGAGATTCTCCTTGTTATCTGCTAAAGGCTGCAAAATCCTCAGCTACACAAGTAATATCTTCAGCATGTGCTTTCTCAAAAAGATCTTTTGCTTTCTTTTCTTCGCGGTCATTCTCGCAATGAACAGATATTAAGGCATTTCCAGCTTTTAATCTTTCTTCGTAATGCTTAGCTTCGTATTCAGGTACTCCTAAACCAATCAATGAGCCTAATAGCAGACCTAGACCTCCTCCAATACCGCTTCCACTTAATGCTCCTAGAATTGGGCCTGCAGCGACAAACATCCCTAAGCCTGGTATAGCAATGGTTCCAATGCCAGCTAAAAGCCCGATTAGACCACCAATGATGCCACCTGTGACTCCACCTGACGCAGCACCTTCAGCGGCTTTTGAGTGTTTTTCTACTACATCTTTTCTGACAACTCCTTCAGTATCAGAAACTAGAACAGAGATTAAATCTCTTTGAAAGCCATTGTTTAGGAGATCATTCACTAAACGTTGGGCTTGCTCTTGATTTCGCACAACACCAAATACTGATTTTCTCATAAAATAACCCCTTAATTTCGAAAAATTTAGGAAACTTATTTTTGATTAACTTTGAGTTCATTTTTAACGGACTTAACGCCGGGAGTTTTGCTTACTATTGAACCAACTTTTGCAGATTCGTCTTGGTTAGCGACAAAACCTTTTAAGAGAACAACACCATTGTTTGTGATGACTTGAACATTTTTTGCATAGTTGGACAATGAGTTATCAGCAATTAAAGCCTTACGAACTGCTTGTGTAATTTTGACATCAGAAGTGTTTTCACCCTGATGATTTGCATACATTGAACCATCTGTTTTAGTTGTAGGATTTACAAGTTTTGGCTCACTGGGAGCAGATGTGGAAACAGAGGGCTGAACAGGTTTTGTTTGAACTGGATCCTTAGAGACAGGTTGTACCACTTCTTTGGATGTTTGTGTATCATTCTTTTGTGTATCAACCACTTCAGAATAAACCACATTCGAAACCACTAATAGAGACACAATAGGAATTAACATTTTCATGATTATCCCTCCCAGTTATGGATTAATAACTTAAATTAATTACTCTAAAATAACTGCTTAGGTTCTCATGAGATCCATCTATTATTGTGGTCCCATTAGTTTATTTTGTCAAAATTCTAAAAGAAGATAGAAGCCAGAATTCAGAAGTCGGAATAAAAATTCTTGACTTCTGAATTCCAGTTTTATCTATCTGTGTGAGAGTGAGTTCCAAATTTTCAGCCCAGCTTCTGCTACGTCAGCAAACTGGCTAATTTTGTCTTTGACTGTTTCGTAGTATTCTTCACCAGAGTCTTCATACTCATCGTGTACTCTGTTGGCCAACTTTTTTGCTTTTTTTGCAAAATTGTTAGCATATCCATAAGCTTGATCTTTCAAATCATGAGCTGTATCAGTGATTTCTTCATATCGATCACTGATGTCTTGTCTTAGTTCACGACCAGACTTAGGAGCAAACAATAATGCTGCGCCTGCTGCGAGCAAGCTGCAAATACCGCCTACTACTAGGTAATTTGTTGTATCTGATTCTTCCTCATGGGAATTCCAAAAACCTGGAGCAGCTTTATTTGCCCTAGCTCTATTCATTAGAGTTGTAGCTGCGATACCAGCGATACCGCTGATAAGGGCAGTCGCCAACATTTTTTCATCTAGTTTTTTTGGAAGAGCCATATTTTTTCTCCTCTTAAGTTTTCTAGAGCCATGATTACTATGAGAGACATGTCTATGGGCTACTTTTTTCTTTTCCATAATCCCACCACCAAGGTTGCAAGTTCAGCAAACTTTAGGACCGTATCTGAGACATCTTCTCGATACTTTCTTCTATTATAGTCAAAGTTGCTAAATCCATGTTTTTTGAACTCTAGATACTTCTCTTCTGTAGTATCTGAAACGTCATTAATGACTCTGAACAACGGATTTAACTGATTTAACTTAGTGTTAACACTATGAGCCACACCCTTACTCTCTTGCATTAGAGACTGGAGATCTCCACCAATAGAGTGAAGATGTTGATCTGTCCGAATTAAAAATTCAGACAGATTTCTCAAGGTAAAAATCAAATAAATAAAAAATATCAACGTACCTATTGTCAATAAGATAACACATATTTCGTATATGGTCATGGTATCCACCATTCATTTTTTCGCTGGAGCTACATCATAACTTACTACTTGCAATTGGTTGTTGACTGAACGAACACCAAATGCATCTTTAGCAATTGACTCTACTCTAGCTTTCTCTTCCTTAGTATCTACATTACCTGTCAGCGTTACGACTTTATTACTTACTGAAATTTTAACGTTTTGAGCATTAGTAGATAATGATTTATCTCTCTTAAGATCTCTTTTGATCGCATCTATAATGCGGCCTTCTTCAGAGTCTTTATCTACGGTTGGGGCCATCCGATCATCAGAAGCATCTGCTATGCCATTTTGATTATTAGGGTTATAATTGTTAGCATGGCGACGAGCATCATCTCTTCTTCGATCTTGGACTCTTTGATCATTCCGTTGATTATCCCAGCGCTGATTTTCCAACCGCTGGTTTTGCAGACGTTGGTTTTCTAAGCGCTCTTGTTGCAATTGTGTTTGCTCTCTTTGACGGTCTAAGTTGTGGTCAATGTACTTTTGGTCGATTGTCTTTTGATCTTGATATTGCATTGTTCCCGGTGCATAGGAAGGCTGTGTTGAATAATCATATGCAATAGCAACGTTCGATAAAATGAATGATTTCACGAAAAAAGAATAAACTTTGTGCATAATAGGCCTCCTTAAAAATACATTTATCCTTAATTTGACCTTAGTTCTCAATTTACATTTAAGTAAACCTCTTTTTTAATGCACTAAATTCCAGTAATTTTAATTCGCTTGCGATAAAATAATAATGGTTTGATAAAGGAATAAATGTGATGAGGAGGATTTATGCGTTCACTTTGGAAAGGATCATTAAGCTTCGGTCTCGTCAATATCCCAATTCGGCTCTATACGGGTAGTCGTGAAAAAGAATTAGATTTTGTGATGCTGCATAAAACTGACATGGGTCCCATCCGTTATGCCCGCATCTGTAAAACAGAAGATAAAGAAGTGCCTTGGAAAGATATTGTAAAAGGATTCGAGTACAAAAAAGGTGAATACATTGTTCTAACCGAGGAAGACTTCAAGAAAGCTAGTCTAAAAAAAACTGAAACGATCGAAATTTTAAGCTTTGTGAATGAGGATGAGGTGGACCCTGTCTTTTATGACAAACCTTATCTATTAGAGCCCGATAAAGGCGGTTCAAAAGCATACATTCTTCTAAGAGAAGCGCTTAACAAATCCGGCAAGGTAGGTGTTGCATCCTATGTCATGCACAACCATGAACGGATAGGTGTTATTAAACCTTATAAAAATGCTCTTATTCTTAATCAGTTGCGTTATGCCACTGAAGTTGTAAATCCAGATAATCTAGAAATCCCAGAAAGCTCCAAAATTCCTTCAGCTGAAATGGATATTGCATTGAAATTGATCAATCAACTCACTCACAAGTTTCAACCTGAAAAATATCACGATACTTATGTGGATCAATTGATGGATGTGATACAGAAAAAAGCTAAAGGTAAAAAAATTGTCCGCAAAGGGGAAGAAAAAGCTCCTGCCCCCAGCAAAGTTCACGACATCATGTCGCTCCTCAAAGCAAGCCTAGATAAACCTGAACGGGGCGAAAAACAAACTAAAAGAAAGAAAAAGTCAGTAGCATGACACTAAAAACTTATAGAAAGAAAAGATCATTCGAGGAGACTTCTGAGCCCAAAGGAGCTAAAGCTGCTAAGAGCACATCTGTTTTGCACTTCGTCATCCAAAAACATGATGCAAGACGATTGCATTATGATTTTAGGTTGGAGTACAAAGGTGTCCTTTTAAGCTGGGCCGTTCCAAAAGAACCTTCAGAGGACACTTCTGTTAAACGACTCGCAATTCAAGTTGAAGACCATCCCCTTGAATATAGACATTTCGAAGGAACAATTCCCGAAGGAAATTATGGAGCAGGGACAGTAGAAATCTGGGATAAAGGAACCTACACTTCCCACGGACAAACAGATAAAAAAGCAATTGAGAAAGAGATTGCCGCTGGGCTAGCAAAAGGTCACTTAGAATTTACGCTGGATGGAGAACGTCTTCATGGAACATTCAATCTTATAAAATTGAAAAATACTGAAAAAGGAAACGAATGGCTGTTCTTCAAAGGAAAGGACACCTACACGAACTCTGCACCCACACCTAAAACTGAAAAAGAGGGCGTAAAAAAAAAAAGCCCGCACCCAAAAACATAAATCCGATGCTGGCGACGCTGATTGATAAGCCTTTTAATGACAAGGATTGGATCTTTGAAATTAAATGGGATGGATTTCGGGCTTTAGCCTATCTCGATGGAAAGAATGTTGAACTAGTCTCGCGGAATGAAAAATCCTTCAATGAAGTATACCCTAGTATTATCGATGAACTCAAAAGGATGAATACCCAGGCTGTGATCGATGGGGAAATCGTTGTTCAAAATAATCAGGGACGTGCAGATTTTCAATCGATACAAAATTATCAAAGGTACGGAGAAGGAACTCTAGTTTATTATGCTTTTGATCTTCTTTATATCAATGGAAGGGACTTAAGGCAGGAACCACTCATCAAAAGAAAAGAAATCTTAAAAGAGTTTCTTTCCGAAGGAAATCATCCTCACATACGATACAATGACCATATTGTAGAAAAAGGAATTGAATTTTTTAAGAAAGCATCTGAAAAAGATCTCGAAGGAATCATCGGAAAATATGCTCTCAGTACTTACGAAGAAAAACGCAGTACTAGCTGGGTCAAAATTAAACACTCAAAAAGACAAGAGTTTGTTATTGGAGGTTTTACAGCACCCAAAGGGGGACGTAAAAACTTTGGAGCTTTACTCATAGGAGTCCATAAAGGAAATGACCTAGTCTATGCTGGGCATGTGGGTGGTGGTTTCAACACTAAACTTTTAGAAGATGTTTCGAAAAAATTAAAAGCGCTTGTTCAAATTCAGTGCCCTTTTAAAAAAGAGCCAAAAACAAATACAAAAGCAACATGGGTAAAGCCTAAACTGATCTGTGAGGTCTCCTATGCGGAATGGACATCAGATGGAATCCTTCGACAGCCTATCTTCCAAGGTTTGAGGAACGACAAATCCCCTGAGGAGGTAACAAGAGAAATGCAAATGCATGTCACAAAAAGTATAAAGAAAAAAGTTTCAGAGTTTACCAATGAAGATAAAGTTTATTACCCAAAGGAAAAATACACAAAAGGGGATGTCCTTGCCTACTATGAAAAAATTGCCCCCCATATACTCCCCTACCTAAAAAATCGTCCCATAGTCATGAGACGCTTTCCCAATGGGATAAACAGCGACAGCTTTGTACAAAAAGATCTGATCACACACCCTGAATGGATTGAAACATATCCTGTCCAACACGAAGGTAAAGTAGTAAATTATCTCAGCATAAACGATGTTAAGTCTTTGTTGTATGCTGTGAACCTTGGGTCTATTGAAATCCATGCCTTCAATACTACATACGATGATCTTGAACATCCAACATTTTGTGTCATCGATTTAGACCCTGAAAATATATCTTTTGACGCGGTTGTAGAAGCAGCTCAAGTTGTCCACGATATTTTGGAATCTGTTGGAATAGCCAGTTATTGCAAAACCTCAGGAGCTACCGGCCTACATATTTATATCCCACTTCACGAGAAATATACGATTGAACAAAGTCACCAATTTGCGAAACTTGTAGCTTATTTGGCAAATCAGCAGCTCCCTAAAACTACCTCTATAGAAAGAATGCCTTCTCAAAGGCAAAAAAGAGTTTATCTGGATTTTGGTCAAAATAACCGCGGGCAAACATTAGTTTGTCCGTATTCTCTGCGAGCAAAAGAGGGCGCGACTGTTTCTACTCCTTTGGATTGGAAAGAAGTCAAAAAAGGGTTAGATCCAAAAAAATTCAATATTGAAACAATATTTAAGCGTCTCGATACAAAAGGGGACCTATTTAAAGGAGTGCTAGGAAAAGGAGCCGATCTGACAAAAGCCTTAAAAAAATTAGAACGTTAGTAATACTACTATTCTAAGAGAACCAAATGTTAGCAACGAAAAGAAAATATCCTATTGGTTCTGAATTGCTCAATGGCGACGCCCATTTCAGAGTCTTTGCAAATGAGGCGAAAGATATTGCTCTTGTCATTGATAATCAAGAATACCCTCTCGAAAATGAGGGTAATGGTTATTTTAACGCAAAGATTCCAAACCTTAAAGAAGGGACCTTTTACTCATACAAAATTAATGAGAAAATTCCTTTAAGGGAATTTAAACTGGAAAATGGCTTACCCCATTGGTTGTATGAAATTAATGGGTACAAACTGCTTAAAACCATTTTTTTGAGTACATGCAAAATACTGTCCATATTCAATATGACCTTATTGAAGGCACAACACCTGTAGAACTAATCTTTAGGGACTCCGCTTATCATCAAGGCACTGTATGGCCGTGGCTAATTGGACATTATATTGATGCCTATTTGAAAACCTACCCCGGTCAAAAAAGAAATGCTCATAAAGTTCTCAACCATTTTGCAAATATTCTAAATCAGGGATGTGTAGGATCGATTAGCGAAATTTATGATGCCGAAAACCCCTTTACCCATCGAGGATGCATCTCACAAGCGTGGAGCATCGCCGAAGTCTTGAGAAGTTTTCTAAAAACCTTAGATTGAAATAGTTAAGTAGTGCGTGCCTAAGATTCTAAATAGAAACTAAGCACGCACAAAAGCGATTAACCAACCTAAGCTGCTGGAGTTGGTGGCATATATCCCATAATCAAGGAGATAAGGAACAATACTAAGAAGATCAAGAACAATATCTTAGCGATTTGAGTCGCTGTACCTGCGATGCCTCCGAATCCGAGAACACCGGCAATAATCGCAATAATTAAGAAAATGACTGCCCAACTTAGCATAACACACCTCTTGGTTAAATTCACCTTAAGGACTCATTTAACAAATTGTCAAATATATTTTATAATAATGTATATAAAGATTATTACACAATGGCCCCTAATAACTGAAGTTAACTATGGGATTAGGAAGAATGTTCCTACCATGGCTTCTAGGTGTTCCTATTATTGCCCTTATCCTCTTAAAGATCTTAGGGATAATCTAGAATAAAGAAAGGATGAAGGATGAAGGATGAAGGTTCTAGAATAAATTTATTTTTCTAGTTTAATGTGTCAAGAGGTTTATGAAAAAAATTCATATTTCATCCTTCATCCTTATTATTTAATGACGTTTATCGTTTTTTCCATGTCCTTGTGTATCACGAGGATTTGGTCTTTCATTACGTGGATTAGTTGTTCTGTCTGTAGATGTACGATCAGAAGAACGCTCAAAGGATCTAAAATCTCTCTCAGCTGATCTATCTGCTGTAACTAATTGGTTTTCAAAATCTTTGATTTCCTGCTCTGCTTTCTCTTTAGCATAGCCGTACTTAGATTGCAGTTTTCCTACTAACTGCTCTCTTTTTCCATTGATTTGAGTGATTTCATCATCTGTCAATTTGCCCCATTTTTCTTTGATTTTTCCTTTAATAGATTTCCATTCACCTGCGATTTGGTCTTTATTCATAAAAAACCTCCTAATGAGGGTTAGAATTAAAAATCTCACCACGAAACATATTAAAGTATGTCTCGTCCTTAAACTTCACCTTAGTCCAAGAGTTTATTTTATACAAATTAATGATCTGTTATATATACAAAATATTAAGAATTAATAACCTGAAATCTAATATGAAAGTATTGATAACCAAGAGTTGGCGAGTCATTAAAGACGCAATCAAAGGTTTCATCGATGATGATGCCTACTCCAAAGCCTCTTCCCTCACTTTTTATACTCTCCTTTCGATAGTGCCCCTTATCGCTATCCTTCTAGGTATCGCTAAAGGGTTCGGATTTGAAAAAGCGATGAAAATGGACCTCGCCGAAAAATTTCAAGAACATAAGCAAGCAATGGAAGTTCTCCTACAAGTGGCTTACTCTTGGTTAGCGAATATTAAAAGCGGGGTCATCACCGGTTTAGGTGCGCTCTTTTTATTTTGGTCTGTCATTGGATTGTTCAACAATATCGAAAAAGCTTTAAACGCAATTTGGAAAACAAAATTGTCCAGACCGTGGGGAAGAAAAATCTTAGATTATCTTGCCCTTATGATCATCAGTCCTTTTCTACTTGTTATCCTCAGTGCTATCAACGTTTATATTCTACATTTCACTGAAACCGATAATGGATACACCTTATCTGAACTTTTTACTCCGATGATTGCATTTTTCTTAAAAGTGTCACCTTTTATTTTAAGTTGGGCCCTCTTCACTTTTATCTATATCTTTATGCCAAATACAAAAGTTTATTTTAAGACTGCTTTGTTAGCGGGGATTCTTGCGGGAACAGCATTCCAAATCTGGCAGTGGATATACATTAAGTTCCAAATTGGAGCAGCCAGTTATGGGGCTATCTACGGTAGTTTTGCTGCGCTTCCATTATTCCTTATTTGGGTGCAAGTGAGCTGGCTTATCCTTCTCGCTGGCGCTGAGATTGCATATGAAATGGAAAACACCCTTTTTGTCCCTTTAAGGACACATCAAAAATTATCTACAAAAGCAGCAGCCCTGTACATGGTTCAGAGGACCATTCATGCCTATGCCCATGGTGAGCCGCCTTTTACAGATAGAAATTTTGCGCAATTATTAGGAATATCTCTAAGTGATGCACATACTATCCTGGAAGCATTACAGGATGGAAATATTCTTTCCTTGGTATCCTACAAAAATAAAATGCAAGGATACCAACCTGCTCGAGATTACCGTTCAATTACGATGCATCAAGTAGCCTCAGCCATTGATAAAAGTACAGATTTGAATGCATCCTTTCCTGATTACCATGAAATGAAGTCCATTCAAACCTACCTAGAACAAATCGACCAAACCCTAAGCACCGAAGAATTCGATCGACCGATAGTTTAGTCTTCATGTCACATATTAACCAGTTGGCATCAGTAAGAAGACAGAATACAGAAGTCGGAAGTCAGAATAATAGACCTCATTCCGACTTCCGACTTCTGTATTCTGTCTTCCTTCCTGTGCTCTCCGCGGTCAATTTTGCTCTACAACGTACTTATCACAAGAATCTTGACTTAATTATTACAATTGTAGTAATCTCTTTCCAAAAGGGAGTTTACCCATGACAAAACGTACTTTTGGAGACCTTGAACAAAGTATACTCAATATCCTCCAATCGGGCAAAAGAATGACCGTTAAAGAGGTTCAAGAACGTCTAAACTCCGATGACAAATATACCACAATTATGACCGTCATGAGTCGTCTCGCCGAAAAGAAAATCATCGGTCGTGAAAAGAAGGGACTTAAATTCGAATATTGGATTCTTACAAGTAAGCAAACACACACTAATGTTCTTGAAAGACTTAAAGCACGCTTATTCGGACTCAAAACCGTCGAAGCTGTCAGCTACCTCATTGATGGCGCGGACGACCTGACTAAAGAGGATCTTGAAAAAGTTGAAAGCCTCATCGCCGAAGCGAAAAGGAAAACAAAATGAATCCCTTTTGGATTGCAGACCAGATTTTACAATACTCCTTAAATGCTCTAATAGCTTTCCTAATTTTAGCAGCATTAACTTCCGGAGGGATAAAACTGTTCAAGATCCATAATCCACGTGTGAGAGCAAGCTTGCGATTGATTCCCCCACTTAGACTCATGCTTGAACCTCTTTTTTGGATTTTTCCGATAAGTTTCACTCCAGTAAATATTAGCTTTTTTAGCTGCTCTCACCCGCTCCAACTCTACTTTTACGGACAACTTTCTGATGACACTATATCGGAACTCAACAAGTATGGTCTAAAATCTTCTCTTGGAAAAGTGCTATTGATGATCCCTGAACCCATCCTTTGGTCTTTTATAGCTGCATTTGTATTAGTAATAGCAATGAGATTCACTATGTTAACAGCAGACTTAGTACGTTCGATCTTGAACGTAAGAAGAATGAAAAGCAATGGAATACCTTTAACTTTAGATCCATCCAAAGTTCAGCAATTTATAACGGATCATCATATTTCAATGTACATATCAAAAGAAACTGACATCCCTTTTGCAGCTTGGGGAAAAACCATTGTGATCCCTTCTACCGTCGCAGACAGTTATTCCAAAGAAGAATTGTACGCCGTCCTTGCACATGAAGCGGAACATATTCTTCGCAAAGATATTGCAACAAGGCTGTTCATCCATCTTTCCAGAGCCATATTCTGGTGGGTTCCCCTTAAAAAATGGAATATCCTAATAGAACATGAGCAAGAAATGGCTAGCGATGCTGCGATTTACAATTACTCCCTTGATAAAATCAATTTGGCCACAGCTTTACAAAAAGCCATTCACAATAATACACCTGCAAGCTCATGGCTCACTGCTGCTTTTTCTTCCAAAAGCCATCAAGTCGTTCGAAGAATCCAAGCGATCCTATCTCCTCATTCTCAATTACATCAGAGTACCCTTTCAATTATTGCTGTGGTTCTATTGTTAGTAGCCTTGATTCCTATCATCACTTTTATTGTTTGCTAATGAAAATAATGTTTTATGAATATTTTTTACGCATAAATACTACAAACGTAGTAATAACTAGGAGAGGTCCATGACTATCTATAAATACATTTTCATAATTCTATTTGCCCTCTTTAGCACAAATCTAATTGCGTCAGAAGTTATTGCTGATCCGAGAGAAGAACGGGTTTCAGTTGCCTTCCGCAACTTAAAAATCTGCCATCAACATCAATGGAGAAATCTAACAGTGGGAATAGATTTTCTTGGCGATAACGTCGATATTGAAAACCTCCGACTGTATGTTCGTGAATTTCTTAACAACTACACTCAAGAGGACGACTTCTGGGAAGTGATGAATGTGAAATTGGTTAAGGAATTGTCAGTGGCATTCCCAGGCATCACTTTGATGGAGAGTACTCTGTCATTAAAACCTGACCAAGTTCTTATCTATCCTAGAAGCTCGACGGTCAAATTTGAAAAAGGAGCAGAGATCTTAAAAGAAAGGTTTAGTTTTACCAAAAGAAACTACCTCATTTGCCAAGAAACATTTCATTCCTTGGATCTTCATGTTGCATTTGATTTTAAGGACAATCCAGTACCCGCCGATTATCCCGATTACAGATGGGTCGATGATGCAATGACAACATTTTTCAAAGAACATCCTGTCTCTTTAAGCGAATGGAAAGAACTAAAGCCATTACTAGAAGAATATTTATTGAGCCAGTTCGCATCGCTTGCCTCTATTTCAGTAAACGTTAGTGCAGCAAATTAATAATAAGAGGAGAAATTTATGAACGTAATACAACATCTAGCAAAACCCGTCGAGTTATCAACTCAGCAAGTTTTTGAGAAGACTAAGAAGACTTTTGAACCTACCATTCCAGTCATCGATATGAATGAATGGTACGGAAAAGATAGAGGATCTTTCATCGAAAGCTTGAAAGATGCCTTTGTAAACCTTGGATTTGTCCTTGTTGTTAACGCACCAGTGAATGACGATCTTGTTGACAAAGGTTATAAAACTATACAAAGATGTTTTAAACAGGATTCAGAAACTAAGAAAAAACTCACTAGTGCTACGAACAGTGGTGAAAGAGGATATGTAGAAAGCGAAATAGCAAAAAATTACGAAACCTTAGTTAAGGACCACAAAGAATTTTACAGTATCGGTCGTGAACTTACCTCCGATCAAAAGCAACGATTGCAATATCCTGAAAATATTTGGCCTGAGGATCCAATTTTCAAAGAAACAATGACGGCCCTTTATAGTAATCTGGAACAAATGGTTTCCATTATTTCAGAAACTATTTCAATGGCAATTGATGAACATCCCTCTTTAATTTCAGATATGATCCGCGAAGGCGATCATATGCTGAGATGCAACCACTACCCTGCACATACTCCCGAAGGACAACCAAGAGGATCGGAACATACCGATGCCAATCTTTTCACGATATTGCCCAAAGCAACATCTGAAGGATTGCAAGTGAAGTTAAAAGATGGAACATGGGTAGATGTCACATTTCCTGAAAATGCTAGAAATGGTTTTGTCATTAATGTAGGAGACTCCTGCCAAAATTTAACCAATGGTTATTTTAGAAGCGCGCTCCATCGTGTTCAAACCAAATCAAATGAAAATGAAAGATTCTCTATTGCCATGTTTGTGCACGCTCGAAATGACGATAAAATGACCCCACTTCAATCATGTATTGAAAAAACTGGCGGTGTAAGAAAATTTCCAAATGCAACTCGTCAAGAGTTATTGGAACAACATCTTGTGATCATGGGAAGAGCATCCAAAGAGATGATGGAAAGAGTTCATAAATCCGGCTTGATTGAAGATCAAATTCAGTTAGGCATAAATTGCAAAAAGGCCCTAGATGAATTAGCTAAAAATGGGTTTACCTATGATAAACCCCATTAAAGCAATCGTTGTAGCAACGGTTGGGCTGTTTTTCAGCCTGATCGTTTTCAACAATTTGACCGATTTCGAAAGTAATAAACAACTCGTTGCACATATAATAAGGTTAGATTCCGTCAAAAACGAAATGGTGGCATGGCGTGGCATTGAAAATCTATCTGTGCATCTCGTAATCTACTGGAGCTTTATTTTGAGCGAACTTCTGGCTGCAACACTTTGCTGGATAGGAAGCATTCGTTTATTAAAAGGTGATAAAAAAATTGCCTTGATAGGCCTGTTGTTAGGTTTCCTGATCTATATGGTAGGCTTTGTGGTTATTGCTAGCGAGTGGTTCTATCTATGGCAATCTGATTTGAATGCCGGCCAAATTAAGGCATTGCTCTATTCCATCTTGCTCTTAGCTTGCATAAATTTTGTTCATTCCAAAGAAAATTAACCACGGAGCACACGAAGTGCATGGAGAAAGAACAAAGTAGAAGTCAGAATTCAGAAGTCAGAATAGAAAAAATTTTGAGGCCACTTCTGAATTCTGACTTCTGACTTCAGTCTTCATCCTTCGTGCACTCCGTGATTAATTCTGGGCTTAACGACCCATTCCGGGAGCGGGTGCAGGAACCACAACACCTGGTGTTGCCTCTGGGGCTTGTTGAACTTGCTGGTCATATCTTTCGATTTGGAGTTCTTCTTCAGGAGTTAAAACCCTCACATTGACCGGTTTAGGGGTTGGAGGTTTTGGAACAGCGATTCTGTTAATGACCCCTGCGACCCCATAGACTTTTCGAGCAATATCTTCAATTTTCCTACTTTCCTCCATAGTAGTAACATTCCCTTGGATTGTTACTATACCTTTAGAAGTCGTTACCAAAACTTGCCTTCCAGCAGGTGATAAGGTATTGTCTCTGACTAACTCCCCCACAATCGTTCTGGTAATTCTCATGTCAGCGTTATTACCGATCTGCTCTGGGGAAGCTGGAGGAGTGGTGTCATACATCCAAACACTCTTATCGGGGGATTGAGAATTATCCCAAATCGTAGGTGCAGGCCTACTATCATACGGTTTTTGCACATAATCCGCCGATAAAATAGAGAATGGAATTAAGAAAATAATGGCTATTTTTTGTATCTTTTTCATAGATAACCTCAGCAATGCTCTAATAGTATGATACTTTTTTCGGATTAAAATGAAAATTTGAGTCTAAGCTACTGAAGTTAACTGGAATGACTACGCAATAACTCGACAAATTCTCTCCGTCGCAACTTTTCCGCTAATTGCAGTGGTGTAAATCCATCACTATTGGAAATATCCAATTTGGGAGAAAATTCTAACAACTTTCTTAGGGAAACTAAATCATTTTGCTCAACCGCAAAATGGGAAGGAGTATAATTTCCCTGACTCTTTACGTTGACGTCATAGCCACCCTTAAACAAAATCTCAATATAATCGGCCTTATCCTTGCAATCACGGTCCAAAATAATCTGATTATAAGGTGAAACAAAATGACTTGTTTTATATTCCGCCTTACAACGAACAAGCCATCGCACATAATCCTTCATATTGCAATCTAGAGCTAAAGAATAAGGCTGAATATCCTTTTTCCGACCTAGCGTGAATATCTGTTCTTGGATGTGCTTGAAAAATTCTTCTAATTTTTAGATCGTTGTTTTTAGTTTCAAAAACCATCAAAAAATATCGATCGAATTGCTCTTCATCACAATTTCTTTGCTCATTTAGAAGCCAGTCCAAACAATCCGCTTTACCTGACTCAATAGCATTTCTGATATATTTTTCTCCCAGAGCACTACCAAAATCAAAACCTTTTTTCTTGAGAACTTTTAAAAATTCCAGATCAAAATTTTCGAAATAAATCTCCTTTGGATCGAAAATTCTATTCATCCATTCAATAATGACTTTTGGATCTGAGGAATTAAATTTATTTAAAAATGGAATATATGAGGGTACAACGACCCTTTGAATATGCTTTAAAATAACATCTAGAGTATCGCTATCGCCAACCTTATTTACAAAAGCCATCCAGATTAAGTGCAAATGCATTCCACAAAGATCCTGAACATTTCTTTCCGGATTATTCTTTAATACCGTCAAAGCTTCCTCCCTTTCATCATTCAGAATCAGGCTGTAGATTTGACGTTCAAATGGGTCTAAATTGCTCATCAAACTTAAAACTTTTTTCAATAAAAATCGTGCGCTCTCAATATCTTGGGCTTCCAACAGCATCCTTACCATCATTGGAAGATCCCTTTGAAGTAAGGTAAGCGTTCAGTCGTCAGCAGTAGATCTTAAAAACTGGGATCAAATTAGAACTTGGTGTAGCATTCGCGATCA
>JBDHQB010000011.1:0-96945 GCA_039806825.1 Parachlamydiaceae bacterium
ATCCTTCATCCTTCATCCTTCATCCTTCATCCTTCATCCTTCATCCTTCATCCTTCATCCTTCATCCTTCATCCTTTTTGATGGGCTTAATCCGCACTTTTTCAATGAAGCGATCGGTAGAGCGAAGAATTTCTAAAATGAAATCATCATGTTGAATGACAAAACCTTTTGATGGAATAGATCCTGCGTGATGGAAGATATATCCGCCAACCGTATCATAATCGCCTTCTTGTGGAATTGTGATGCCAAGCTGTTCTTCAAGATCAAGAATGCTCATGCGCGCGTCGACAATCCAGCTCCCATCAGGATGAGCGACAAAAAGTGTTTCATCTTCATCGTATTCATCTTCAATCTCACCAACAATTTGTTCTAAAATATCTTCGATGGTAACAATCCCTTCAGTGCTGCCATATTCATCGACGATGATCGCAAGATGCACTTGCTTTTTACGAAATTCTTGTAATAGGCCTGAGATTTTCTTGGTTTCAGGAGCGTAAAGGGGCGGTTTAATGATCGTTTCAATAGAGGCTTCAAGTACTTTTGGATTGTTGTGGCTTTGTTCGTATTCTTTGTATTTGGCAAGTAAGTCTTTATACATCAGCAAGCCGATAATGTCGTCCACGTTGTTACGATAAACTGGGACTCGGCTATATCCTTCATTTTCTAATTGTTCAGCAGCTTCTTTAATGGTGGTATCTGATTTAAGGCAGAAGAGATCGACACGAGGAACCATCACTTCGCGTGCAATTTTTTCACGAAATGAAACAACCGATTCGATCAGCTTTTTTTCATGGGCATTGAAATCTTTATTTAGGTCAGCTTCTTGTATAATTTCTATAATTTCCTGCTTTGCACCAATATTGAATTCATTTAAGTAAGTAAAAGCATTTTTACTCCAATACCTCTGAGCGATCTTTTGAAAAATGTATGTGAATGGAAATCCTAGAATCAGAAAGGGAGATGCAAGAGGGGCAATGTAGTGGAGAAGGCTCAACGAAAAGCGATTCCCAAGAATTCGAGGTAGGAACTCACCGAAAAAGTAAAGCAGTAGAGTAAGTAAAAAAACGACAACAAAGATTTCCCACCCTGTCAGAATTGTTTGATAAAGCAGAAGGAGAGTTGCTGTTGTAATAAAAAGCACTCTTACAACGGTTAAAGAGGCGTTGCCGGCGAAGATCAGGCCTTCATACTCTGTTTGTGGGAAAAAATAAAGCTGAAGCTTGCGATAAAGAAAGAAGTTTTTGAGAGCCTTGAGCTCCTTTCTGGAATCTTTCATATGGAGCCTGCGAAGAGCACACACCATTGCAGTGAGGATGAAACAACCTATCAAAGAAAATAGGGCCAAAAAAATTAGAATGACTGATTGCAAAGTCCCCCCTGCTACAGAACAAGATTTTTGGAGCGCAGGTTAGCCATGTGACGTTTTTCTGCTTTTCTCATTTGCGCTCTGTCCTTGTCATTCATATCATCATATCCCATCAGATGCAAGAGTCCGTGAACGATATAAAGTGTTACTTCTTGTGTTGGAGTAACCTCTGGATTTTTCGCTGCATATTCAATAGCGGTTTTTGGGCAGATAAAGATGTCTCCCATCATGGAAAATTCTTCCGGAGTTTGGTCATCTAAAGGAAACGAGATGCAATCGGTAGGGGAGGGATCATTGAAGTATTCGTCATGTAATGAGCACATGGTTTTGTTTGTCACGAAATGGATAGAGACTTCGTCGTAGGACCTTCCTTCAAATGTCACGACCTCTTCAGCTATCTTTTGGACAGCATTTTTCAGGATTTTAAGGTCTTTCTGTTTGTTAGTAATGTCTATATTCATTTATTCATGCCTTCCCTAAACTAAAGCAAAAATCTTATCCCTCTACCCGCAAAATGAACCAAGGAGTGCACGTAGAAGAAAATGGATAAAATTACAAACTTGAAGTTTAACCTTTTAATTTTTTCTTCTCCGTGTACTCTGTGGTTTATTTTCTTTCTGATTCGAAGAAGACAGAAGACAGAAGATGGAAGTCAGAAGACAGAAGTCGGAAGTCAGAAAAATTGATTATAGTTCTTCTGATTTCCGACTTCTGTCTTCTGACTTCACTTATCGCTTAGAGAACTGGTGTTTTTGGAAGACCAGTGATACGCTTTTTCTCTTTTACATCATAGCGGCCAAGCTTTTTAAGAACGTCGATTCTTTCGAAGCGTTTGAGGACGTTCCTCTTTTGTGCTGTGCCGGATGATTTTCCGAAGCTTGGGTGTCTGGACATGGGGCAGTTTCCTTCTATTCTCAAATGTTACTTAATTTTAGGGATAAAAGCTGTTTGGGCATGTTCGCCATCTACAGCGTTAGCATGCGGCTTATATCCTTTTGGTAAATTATCTTTTACTGAGCCTGTTTTTTTAACAGGGTTGCGCGTTCTGCGAGGAAAACGTGCGCGCTTTTCGCCTTGTTTGCTGATTCGAACCATGATGAGTGCTCCTTAGAAATAAACAAAATGGAAGTATACACATATTTCTGGATTCACTCAATAGAAAAAGGATGAAGGATGAAATTAGAGAAAATGGACGAAAGATGAAATAATGCTTGACTAATTAAAATTGGTAAAATTTAATTTCAAAAGACTTCATCCTTCGTACATTTTCTCTTGCTTTTTAATAATTAAAGTTTTAAAATATTATTTAACATTTATAGTAAAACTTAATAAAAGGGTACTATGAGCGCAGATAATGGTAGTGGATTATATGGCAGGGATACACTTTCTAGGTGCGATACCTACTCTAACCCCTATGATTTACGCTTCGATGCAGATTTAGCTCGTAAACGCTTAGGGGAGAAAAATTTAAGCGCAGGCCCCGATGAACTTGAAGGGGATAGTGCCCGGTTAGAACGCCTTTTAGTCGAAAAATTCCAAAAAAATCAGTTTAACATCCTTAAATCCGAGAAAATGGGAGCAGTTATAACGGGTGGTAAGTTCGTATTGCTTGCCTTTGTGATGCCAGCCTACCTATTCTTTTACGGTTTGCCACGCTGGATGTTTCAGCATGCATTTCCTCCAGTTGCAGCTTTGGCCGCCCAGGCAGCTGAAATGGTGCAGGGAATTGCGAGATTTGCAGTCCAGTTTACTCAAAACATCTTTACTGCGATCACAAATAAAGCTGAGAATTTAATAGGCTGGAATAAGGGAGAAGACGCAAAAAACTCTAGAGGATTCATCCATTGGACTTTCCATACCGCAAAGACAGAAATGGAAAATAAGGTCAAATCTGTAAAAGAACGTATCAATGATGCCTATAATACTCTAATGAAAGCCTTTGCTGGGGCGTATCACTTTTTAGCTGACCCTGTGATTAATGCAGTACAGGAGAGGATCGATGGCTTAGTCAATACCTATAATGGTATTAAGAGCACTCTTGAGAAAAGCGTTAATTTCGTCAAAGAAAAGGTCCAAGAGAGAGTTGAACAGATTACGGAGAAGTTTCATAACTTTATTGAAGCGACAAAACATGTATTTTTGGCTCCTATCAAATTTGCTGTAAATACTTATCAAACGGTTTTTCAAAGAACTGGGGACGTTTATCATAAAGTTGTAGAAACAGCTAATGATCTAAGAAATTGGACTCTTGCAAAGACTAAAGAAATTACTCATGAAGTAGTGCGAGCGGTTAAAGAAAGGGCTCAGGAAGTTGTCCACGGTGTTCAGAGGGCAGGAGAAGTTATAGCAGCTCCTTTTATTGCTAGCGCAGTTTGGATTCAGGGACAGGCTGTAAACCTTCTGGCAATGGGGAAGGAATGGATGACCTATGGATCTGAAGCATCAAAAAAGTCACTAGTTTGGTTCTTAACGAAAGGCTTGCCAAAATTGGCTGAGAAGATTTTGCCAAAGTGGCTCAATCCTATTTATCTTTGGAAGGAAGGGCAGCGTTGGAAAGAAAGTTTCGCTCAAGGTTTTAAGAAGTTTAAAATGGCAATCCGTCAGAAGATTGTTGAGAAAATCAATGTTGCTCGCGGGAAGATTGATCAAGTCTTCAGATCTATTTTAAAGGTATTGAACTGGATTTGGAGTGCTTTGAAAGGTGCTGCGCTCCGTTTTTACAAGAAACGCTTAAAAGTTGTCCTAAGCTACTTGACCCCTAATGCAATTGCTAACGGGTTCAAGAATACACTAACCTTCTTCCGCGTTTTATTCCGTATTGCAAAACGGATGAGCCAAGAACTTCTCTCCGACCTGACAAATTAACCACGGAGTTCACAGAGAACACGGAGGTTAGGAAGAAGTCAGAAGTTGGAAGACAGAAGTCAGAAGAAATTCATTGGACAATATGGACTAAATTCCTATTGTCCAATGGGCTTTTTTTCCAACTTCCGACTTCTGACTTCTGTCTTCTTCCTCCCTCCGTGCGCACCCTAATTTTAACGTCAGGCCTCAAAGCCTAAAGGTTTGCGAGAGAATAAGCCTCCTGCCGCTGTTGGGAAAGGGTTTCTTTTGAGGGATGGGTTTTATCGTAGAGATCGTAGATTGCCTCAAATTCTGATGAAATAGGGCTGATCTGCGGATTTAAATTGATCAAGACTTGTGCCTTATTGAAGTTAACAGGAGAGATGGCAATGGCAACCAATTCCTGGGAAGGTCCATTTACAACTGCATGGGGGGAAAAACTTTCCTCTGGAGTTGTCCAAAGCAACTTATCGATAAAATTTGCAGCTTCTTGATTCGGCACAGCGATTAAAACCCGTTTACCATTGTCAAGAATCTCTTGAATGGTCTGAGTAATAGCTTGAAGCTTTGAAGCAGCATCAAAAACAGTGATAAAATGAACTTTCGACATAACTAACCTTTTGAAGGAAATTGGCAAGAAACTACAATTTTAAGGGCGTCCTCAACTTTGATGTCCAGGAATTCTAATTCACAATGTTTCATCGTCAACATATATCCTACAGTAGGATTAGGTGTTCCTGGAACAAATACAGAAATTTTCTCTTTGTCTTCATCGGAAGTAATAAAACCTAAGCTATAAGCTCCTTTGTGTGGAAATGGGAGCAAGACAACTTGTGAGAACTTTTGTTTTTCAGAGTCAAAGACCAGCTTTGCAACATCTTTTGTCCATTTGTAGATTTGACGGATAATTGGCACTTTGTTCATGAGCTTTTCACCTAGTTGAAAAACAGACTCGACTAAAAAATGACCTCCAATATATCCAATTGCAAATAGAGTTCCTGCTAATCCCACAACAATAAAGATTTTGCTTAGAAAATTGACCCAAAATTCGTGTGAAAAAAAGAGGAAGGAGCTATCAGGAGGCAGCAGTTCATTGACAACTGTTGTAGCTAGACCCAAGAAGGGGGCTGTGATCAGATTTAATAGAATACGTAAAATAATCAGTGTTAAAACAACGGGAAGAAGAATGGTCAGCCCTGTCAAAAAATCTTTCTTCATGTTCCGGGCTCGGTCTCATTTTTCTTTAACATTTCAACTGGAATGAAAGGGGCAGGAATGACTCCGCAAGATAAAATATATTTGAAAGCTGTTTCGACTTTCATATCGACGTAGATCAGATCCGATTTCTTATAAAATACCAAGTAACCGGACGTAGGATTTGGTGTCGTGGGGACATAGACAGCAATCATTTCGGTAGTGTTGGGATTGTTCAAAATTTCAACATTGTCAGTGGTAATGAGGGCGATGCTTAGGCTGTCTTTACTGGGAAATGGAGCCAATACGACCTGCTTGAACGAGTTTCCATCTGCAGAGAAGATAGAATTTATAACCTCTTGTGAGGTCTTGTAAATAGAACGAACGATGGGTATCCGGTGAATAAGGTAATCCCAAAGCCGGATGATGTAATAAAAGAAGAACCATCGAGCTAACATCCCTAAACCCACCGTAAAGAAGAACAAAAAAACTAAGATAAGAATTTGTGCTGCGAGAGTTTGGATCTGGGACGCTGAAAATAATAAAAATCCATCATTTAAGATGCTGTAGTGTTGGAAAAAGGCTTGGACAATTCCAACAAAGGGCTCCGTTAAAAGATTGAATAAGAGTACGATAATGAATAAAGTTACAGCTAAGGGAAGTAAGATTACTAGGCCTGTAATAAAATATCTTTTCATGAGAGCCTATTTTTTTGGAATGCGGAATCTCCAGGGCAAAGCTGCGTGTTCTCCAGCATAATCTACTCCTACCCTAGGTCCTGTCAAGATATCTTTTACTTGAACTCCTCGGTCTTCAATCCAAATTAAAGGACCCGTAAGCGCAAGTCCATTGTGGATAAGATCTATCCCAAGAGCTTGAGTCAGAGTACCTGGACCATTTGATAGAGTGGGAGTGACTTTAATTTGTTTTCTTCGGCGAAGCATAATAGGAATTCCGATTTCAGGTTCGATAGCCCTGATAAGGATAGCGTGGGGAATTTTTCCTTCATTTGTTACGACATTAAAAAGTGCATGGATCCCATAGCATCGGTAGACATAGCAAACTCCTCCAGCTTCATACATCACGGCATTACGTGCTGTTTTCCTACCACCGTAGGCATGTGAGGCTTTGTCCTCTGGCCCATGATAAGCTTCAGTTTCAATGATCATACCGCCGGTCAATTCCCCGTCGATATTGGTCATAAGATATTTTCCCAGCAGATCGCGGCTTACTTGCAATACATCCGTATTGCGATAATAAGAAAGGGGAAGTTTATGCTTAGTCATAGACGCTATTTCTTACGGCTCTTTTTTCCAATGACTCCACGGGGAGGTAGGAGGGGTTTCCTAGCAGGTAAAGGAGCTCTTCTGGCAGGAAAAGGCACTTTTCCATTTGAAAAGAGTGTAGATTGGACTCCAGGAAGTACTCCTAATGCTTTGTGTTCTATAGGAGAAGACTTAGGAGGTTCAGCTTTACTTTTTTGACTTTTCTTTACAGCTTTCTTCGATTCTTTAAAGTGTTTTTTTGCTGCTCGCTCTTTCTTTTTCTGTTTTGTACTGTGTAAAACTTTCCGGTCTTTAGGTCCTTCAACAAGGTGCCAGCGGCTTTCGAGTGTGATGAAATCTGCCTCTTTAAGCATCACTGTCATTCTATCACCTGCTAAATAGGTGCCTCCAGTCCTTCTCCCTTTAAGAACTTTTTGGACATCATCAAAGAGGTAATAATCGTTTTCCAACTCAGAAACATGTAAAAAGCCTTCGAGCATATATTCAATGATCTCAAAGGTGATTCCATGTGGTCTGACTTTTGTTACAATTGCTTCATATTGCCTATCAGGCTCTTGGTCTTGACGTTCTTTAAGAAGTCTGAGCTTTTTCAGGACAACAACTCCAGCTTCAGCTTTTGCACTGATGCGTTCCTGATCGGAGCATCTTTTGGCGATTTCATCTAAAACCTCTAGTTCATCACTTTCCCCAAACAGTAACCTGTGGGCAACAAGGTCAACATAACGGCGTATCGGACTAGTGAAATGGCAGTAATGGGTAAGGGCAAGACCGTAATGTCCGATATTTTCGGGGGAGTAAACTGCTAAACGCATTCTGCGAATATAGCTAGTGGCCAAGTATTGGGCGTAGGGTGAACCATGGGCCTCTTCAAACATTTTCTGGATTTCTGCTGGAGCAGGTTTTTCAGATAGGTCATAGCCGAATGTACGAGCCAGCAATGCGAAATCTTTTAAGTTTTCATCGGAAGGCTCATCGTGGACTCTGAAAGGTAAATTGCGCCCTTCGTTGCTAAGATGCCAAGCTACCATTTCATTGGCCTTGAGCATAAATTCTTCGACCATCTGGTGGGTAATATCATATTCAATGTAATCTGTGCCAGTGGGCTTTCCCTCTTTGTCGACAACAACCATCAATTCAGGCATTGCAAACTCGATACTGCCTCGGTCATACCGTTTTTTCTTTAAAAGATTGCACAGTTCGACCATGAGATGGAGTGTAGGCGCATGTACACTTTTTTTCTCGCCGTCTAAAACCTGTTTTGCTTCTCGGTAGGTAAATCTTTTGGCGCTTTTTATGACCGATTTGGCAATGCGATAGTTAACAAGTGAACCTTCTTGGTCAAATTCCATGAAAACTGAAACTGTCAACCTATTCACATTTGGTTTTAAGCTGCAAAGATTATCTGAAAGGGCATGGGGAAGCATCGGAACGCAGACACCAGGAAAATAGGTCGAATTGCAGCGGACTGAAGCTTCAGCGTCCAAAGATGTTCCTGGAGCAACATAATGGGAAACATCTGCGATATGGACCCCGAGCTGATAGTTTCCTTTTTCATTTTTTTGCAAACTTAGAGCGTCGTCGTAATCTTTGGCTGTGTCTGGGTCAATAGTGAAGCATTCGACTTCGCGCAAATCTTCCCGGTCTTTTATATCGCTTTTTTTAACTGATTTACCAAAGTCTTCCGCTTCGCTGATCACTTTGGATGAAAAATCTGATCGAATACCAAATTCCTCAATCGCTGCTTTAATATCACAAGAAGGATCGGAGATATGTCCGATATAGTGTGAGAACTTGCAAAGGGTTTCGTCATCCTTCTTGCCCCAGTCGATTACTTCCATAATAATACGGTCGCCGACTTTAATAGGATGCGCAGGATCGGTTTGAACTAATACCCGCTGGGAACTACCTAAAAGGGGGACATAAGCTAAAGCATTCCCACCCCTTGGAGTAGATAAAATGATACCTGCTAGATGGGTGCGTCCTCTTGAAAGGATTGCAATGACTTTCCCTTCGGGGCCCTTCTCGGAATAGGAGTCTTGATTGACGGCAACTTCAACTTGATCACCGTCAACAGCATTTTGGGTTAGATGCTTTGGAACAAAGATATCTTCATTGTACTGACTAGGGCTGTCCGCTTGTAAGAAGCCAAAGCCTCTTGGATGAAGGCGCAAAACGCCTGTGATCGTTTCCTGATCTTTTTTCTTCCAGACATAACGTCCGTTGGTCAGTTCAACTTTTTTCCTTGCAGTGAGTACTTCTAGAGCTTCATGTAATACAGGTTCATGCTGAGCTGGAAGTGTGAGCCTACTCATAAGCTCCCCTTGGGTCATTGGGACATATCCCTTGCCCATCATAAACTGCTCAGTTACCCTGAGAAGGTTGTCAAATAAACGTTGCTCTTTGTTTGTTCTTTGAGGAGTTATTTCTGGGTCTTTTGTCTTTTTCTTTTTTGCCATCTTTAATTTCTATCTTGAATGATACCTTAGATTAGCATAAAATTTCCTTATTCTAAAGCAAAAGGTTAACTTAACTTATGAAATACGATCATCGGCAAATTGAAAAAAAATGGCAAGGATACTGGAGTAAAAATAAAACTTTCAAAGCCACAGTGGATAAATCGAAGCCGAAGTATTATGTTCTCGATATGTTTCCCTATCCTTCAGGATCTGGCCTTCACGTTGGCCATGTGGTCGGATATACTGCTACAGACATCATGGCAAGATATAAAAGGCAAAAAGGGTTCAATGTTTTACACCCTATGGGATGGGATAGTTTCGGTTTGCCAGCCGAACAGTATGCGATCCGGACTGGTACACATCCAGCTGAAACGACTAAAAAAAATATTGATAATTTCAGACGCCAGCTCATGGAGCTTGGGTTTAGTTATGATTGGGACCGAGAAATTGCAACCAGCGATCCTGAATACTACAAATGGACCCAATGGATTTTCACAAAACTTTACGAAAAAGGATTGGCTTACGAGGCGGAAGCAACGGTTAACTATTGCCCAGCTTTAGGAACAGTTTTAGCTAACGAAGAGGTTGAAAATGGTCGATCTAAGGAGGGGGGACATCTCGTTGAGCGACGCCCATTAAGGCAGTGGATTTTAAAAATCTCAGCTTATGCAGATAGATTGATCAGCGATTTAGACACTGTGGATTGGCCTGATAGCTTAAAAAAACTGCAAATTAATTGGATCGGCAGAAGCGAAGGAGCAATGGTCGATTTTAAAATTGAAGGCAAGGCAGATAAAATCCGCATCTTCACCACATGTCCCGATACGTTGTTCGGGGTCACTTTTATGGTGTTGTCTCCTGAGCATCCGTTGATTTCATCCATCACTACTGCAAGCTATAGAAAAGATGTCGAAGAGTATCAGCGCGCAAGTTCATTAAAATCTGACCTTGATCGTACAGATCTCAATAAAGATAAGACAGGGGTCTTTACAGGCGCTTTCGCGATTAATCCAGCCAATAAACAAAAAGTACCTATCTGGATTGCTGACTACGTATTGATGGGATATGGTACAGGTGCTGTAATGGGCGTTCCTGCTCATGACGAACGTGATTTTGAATTTGCCAAAAAGTTTAAACTGTACATTTTACCAGTCAAAGATCCTGATGTCGAAAACGAACCGGACCATATTCCGTCGAATATGAATGCTGAAGAAGCTAGAAAAAAAGTGTTAGCAGGTGATCTCTGCTGGTCTGGCGATGGCATTACAATTAATAGCTCGACAGCAGAAGTTTCTGTCAATGGACTAAAAACTGCAGAGACTAAAAAGAAGGTTACCGAATGGTTGAGCAAACAAGAACTTGGTGAACCTGCTGTAACATATAAATTGAGAGACTGGCTTTTTTCCCGTCAAAGGTACTGGGGTGAACCGTTCCCAATTCTCCATTTGGAAGATGGAACAAAAAGAGTTTTGGAACTAGATGAATTGCCATTAACTCCACCAGAAATGACAGAGTTTAAACCTAGTGGGGATGGACAAAGTCCATTAGCCCGTGTTCGTCAGTGGGTGGAGATTTTTGACCCCAAAACCAGAAAGAAGGCTTTAAGGGAAACCAATACAATGCCTCAATGGG
This sequence comes from Parachlamydiaceae bacterium, assembly GCA_039806825.1. GTDB lineage: Bacteria > Chlamydiota > Chlamydiia > Chlamydiales > Parachlamydiaceae > JBDHQB01. The sequence continues at coordinate 10,779 of JBDHQB010000011.1, forward strand.
CAGGTTCTTGCTGGTATTATCTCAGATTTTGCGATCCAAGGAATACAGAGGCCGCATGGGGAAAAGAGTCTGAAAGCTATTGGATGCCAGTCGATATGTATGTGGGTGGGGTTGAACACGCTGTGTTACACTTGCTTTACTCTAGATTTTGGCACAAAGTATTGTTTGATAGTGGTTTAGTCTCTACAAACGAACCCTTCCAAACTTTGCGAAATCAAGGATTGGTTGTAGCCACGTCCTATCAACGGTCTAATAATAGCTACGTTGATCCTATGGATGTTGAAGAAAGGGATGGCAAATTTTACGAAAAGAAGACTGGGGAAGAGCTTCGTGCACAGATTGACAAGATGTCAAAGTCGAAGCTGAATGGAGTTACCCCTGACGATATTATTTCAGAATACGGAGCGGATTCGCTGCGGCTTTATGAAATGTTTATGGGCCCACTTGAAAAGGAAAAAGTGTGGAATTCAGATGCTGTAAGCGGTTGCAGAAGATTCTTAAACAGATTCTACGATATGGGAACATCTGAAAAACTTACAGATCAAACAAGTGAAGAAGCGATGAAGCTTGGACATCGTCTTGTCTATGGTGTTTCTAAAGACTTGGACGCTTTGCAAATGAATACTGCCATTGCCAAAATGATGGAGTTCATCAATGAGTTTACAAAATTGGATGCTTATCCAAAACAAGTTGTGTCAATGGCTGTACAGGCGTTGTCTCCATTTGCTCCTCACATAGCTGAAGAGCTCTGGCAACTGCTAGGAAATAAAGAATCAGTTACTTATGCACCCCTTCCAGAAGTCAATCCTAAGTACTTAGAAGATGCGACAGTGATCTATGTCGTCCAGGTTAATGGTAAAGTTCGCGGTAAGTTTGAGCTGCCGAAGGATCGAAATCAGGATGAGATCATGGCAGCAGCTGAGAAGCATCCATTGATTTCCAAATACCTCGACGGTATGAAGATAGCGAAGGTTGTATTTGTACCAAATAAGCTTCTGAGCATTGTGACAGAGTAGGTTTGCCTCCTGTCACAAATTCGTACCCGAAAACTTTAGCTTTATGCATAGGTATAATCCCTACAAAACTTATAGGAAAATCTATACAGTTGGAGCAGACTTAATATTGGAGGTATTATGGAACCGCCAGAGGGTGATGCATTACGTAGTAGCGGCCTTTTAGTTCCTATCGCTGTTGAAAGTGCAAGTGTAAGTCCAAATCTCCCAAGATCAGCTCCATGGGATATTCAACGTCCTTATGCTCCTCCAATCCATCCAGTTCCAGGTGGTTCTCCAGAGCTGCGTGGAAGGATCACAGGGGAACCAAGACCACGGGGTGGCATCCCAATAAGTAATACTGTAACAGGATTTGTTGGAAGAAACGAAGTTCCTACGCCCCATCAACCGTCCTCCATGAGCCCAAGGCAGATCCACTTAACCAATAGTAACGTTAACTCCAAAGGGGAAAGACTCGGAAAAACCCAATCCGAGGAAAAAGAAAAAATACCAAAGTCGCAGACAACCCAAGGTCTAGTAAGAGGAGGATCTGATAGTAGATTTAACATTAATCGATCTTCACCCCCAATAAATAGCCCGCGAAGAGGAAATTCACCGCGCAAAGTATTTACTCCTTTAATTGTAGATAATCGAACTCATAAAGGAGGAGAAAAAAATCTCGAATTGGAAAGAACATCGACATCTCCTCCAAGATGTGTAGAACCCCTAGCATTAGCTAGAATTGGTAGAGGAGAACAAAATGATCCTATAACTGAAAGAGAATCTATCTCACCACCTAGAGGGATAGACCCAAAAGCTTTGCCTAAAAGAAGAGGTTCAAATGATAAAGGCGTTGGTGAAACACCTCCTTCTTCTCCATCAACGAAAAAAGCTTCGTCTACCAATTTAAGTGGGAGTCCAAAAAGTGGTTCTCCACTTAGAGTGTTTGGAACAATTGTTAATACTATTGCAGAATATACTTTAGATCCTTTTAAACGAGGATCTATGCAAATAATCCTGCCTGATGAGGATGAAATTTTTGGAGAATTTCAAAAATTAGGGACTTCACAGCCATGTGACATTTCCCATGAAGCATTTGCAATTATCAATGATTTTGATAAATCCGATAATGCAAGAAAAACACTTGATGACTTCGATGATGAATTTTATACAATTCTGAATAATACCTTTGGTTATTTCCCTCTTCAACAAACAAATAAGATCGAAATTATCCAACGTTGGTTAAACCAGCAAGCATTTCGAGGAACTCAAAATATTTTATGTCTGGCTGAACTCATAAAAGTAAGTAGTGTCACACTCCACATCCAACATCGTTTGGATAAAATTAGTAAGCAAGTTTATGCGATTTATGCAAATGACTCTTCCAAAAAAACTGTACCAGATTTTGATGCAATGCTCTGTTCTCAAGATTTCAAAACAAATCCTTTTAGTGTGATTGATTATCTTTACAAAAGTAAAAATCAAATGATGATGAGGGTTTTCGCAAAGATGATGGGAGGAGCCGCTCTTCTAGGAAGGTATTATTTAATCAATAAGTACTATCAAATTGCTAATGAGTTAAATAAATTAAATCAAAAAGTTTTGGGTGTATGTAAACAAGATGTTAAGGACATTGACAATATTACTTGGTCCGAGGTGGTAAGACAGTTGATGCCAGATGGAAAAGGGCCTATCATTAATATAAAAATAGGTAATGATACGGTTAAGTTTGAAGGAGATTCTAAGGAAAAAGATGATATAAATCGCTTTATATATTTCAGATCACTCCTTCAACAATTCAATAGTTTTTTGAATTTACATGAGGATCCGAATATTTTAGCTTTTAGATTGACTCATGAGTATAAACATCCCAGAGAAGCCACTTTAAAAGTTGAAGAAAGCATCCAAAAAACGCATAAAGGTGGTTCTAGAATTAAAGATATTCAAGGAACATACATTTGGAGGTTAGTAGAACTTTTAAAAAATGATATGCAAACCCGGTTAGAACTTATTCATAAAATTATAGAATCGAGACTTTATAAAACTTTAGATTTGGAAGTCGTTCGATCCATTTGTAAAGATGTTATATGCAATTGGAAAGAATTAAAAGATTGTATACTCAGACTAAAAAAGTACGCTGCGAATAATGCGGAATTTCAGCGACGATTAGAGAAATTTCAAAAATTTCAAGATACATTCACTATAGAAACGCCAATCACTTCCATCGTGAATTTTATAAAAGAGTTACAAGAACTAATGGTGCCAAAAGAACTTTATTCAGAAGTCAAATACAAAGGAAGCTTTATTAAAAAATTTGAGCAAAGGCTTTTCTCTTACCATGAAGTTATAAAAACAGCCAACATGGCCTTACTTGTTAACATTCGAGTTAAATTTATACCAGAAATCTGGCCTGAGTTACTGCCAAAACTTGAAGAAGACTACTGTCCATCTTCTTCAATGAAAGTAGATGGTGAATTGTTGTTAGAAATGAACAATTTTAGAAACGGTACCCATAGGTGCGAAATATTAAAAAGAAATAATAATATCGTCACCATTCAGTATACCAGTGCAACAATTACTTACTATCAAGCATTACACGAGAAAATAAAAGATGGAATCGTACAAGAGAAAATAAAAGCGGGCACTATACACTTGAGGTATGAAACGGAACGTGTCGAGGATGAACCTGAAGCATATTATGAGAGTAAATTGTTTATAGACAAGATTGAATTGAATGAAGATCTAATGGGAAGAGCTGAAGGACATAGAATTAGGCTCTTATTAATAGAAAAGCTACTCAAACCTCTAGCTTCTCCTAGACCTCATGAAGGAATCCCATTGAGAACCTGATCCGATTTGGCGGCAAGGATGAAATCATTGATGCTAAGGCCATCAATAGCATGGGTCCAAAGGGTTAATTTTACTTTGCCCCATCCAAGGCTAATGTCTGGATGATGATCTTCGTTTTCTGCGATTTCGCCGACTCGATTTGTAAAAGCTAAAGCTTCTTTGAAGTCTTTAAATTTATATTCTTTTTCAAGGTGATGTTCATCGACAATTTTCCATCCTTTATGCAAAAGTCTGTAGTACTCTTGTAGCTCTTTGCCTTTAAGTGGATCAACACCACCTTCGCAGGGCACACATTTTTTATGCAGTAGGTCAGTCATGATACACTCCTATTAAAAACTGTTTAGGTCTGGAGCTCAGTCTTTTTATTTTTGCGCTTGTGATAGATGAAATAACCTGCGTTGTCATTTTTTTCCATTAATTTAAGAGCATAACTCATCTGTTGAGCTTCATTTTTCCAAAAATCGATTAAATCTGACTTGTGAATGTTTAAAATAGGGACGTTGGAATGGGTGTTATTTTGAAGATTCACCAGTGTATGGACAAGCCAAGTGAGAGATTTCTGAGGATTTTCGGCATTTTCTAGGTAGCTTAAATCAATGCCATTATATTGAGTTAATAAAGGATCTTTGCTGCATGGACCATGGATTGGAGTCGTCAGATTATATATAATTTATATGCATATGTAAAGTTATTAAATGATTGACATCTAGCTATTGTAACAAATTTTATTAATATAAAATGTCCACTTTAATGATAATTAGTTGATTTAATAAATTGATTTTCAACTAGTAAGGATTTGTGCTATGCTATGCGGATTATGAATAAATCCGAGAATGTGAATGTTTAATAATCTCTATGACCCTGTTATCATCATATTTGTAATGGGGATAGTTGCCCGGCTGTTAAATGTTTCTTTGAATATCCATTCCACTGTTTATGATACTGTGTCGATTTTCTTGCTCCTTGCCTTAGGTATTAAGGGAGGATATGAGCTAAACAGACTGCAAGATTTTTCCTTTCTGACAGCATGTTTAGGTGCACTATCTGTAGGGGTGATCGTTCCATCCCTAGCATTTTTTGTAGCATATAAAATTTATAAGCTTACACGTGAAGATGCTGTCGCCCTAGCAGCCCATTATGGAGCTGGAAGCGCAGTCACCTTTGCTGTTGTCATGAATTTTCTTGAGGACAATGAGATTCAACGTGAGAACTTTTACACGATACTCCTCGTTTTGATGGATATGACAGGGATATTGATTGCTTTCTGTTATCTTCATTTGAATCCAACGAATTGGAAATCTTCTCTTAAAAAGATTCTGCACGATGTCATTTTGAACAAAAGTATTTACCTAATGCTAACAGGTATTCTCGTGGGCTACTTGTCGAGTGACAAAGATTTTGCTCAAATTAGAATTCTTTTCTTTGATCTTTTCAAAGGCATCTTGTGCTTCTTTATGCTGGAAATGGGATTAGTTTGTGGACAGCAGATCCCAAAAATCATGGAAAATGGGCGTTTTATAGCCCTATTCGGTATCATCATGCCTTTATTGGCAAGTGCGATTGGACTTTGCGTGGGAAGGCTTTTCGGTCTTTCGATTGAAGGGACAACAATTCTGGCAACAATAGGAGCTAGTGCATCCTATATTGCGGCACCAGCCGTTACAAGGGCCATCTTGCCTAATGCTAACCTAAGTGTACCACTGACATGCTCATTGGGAATAACCTTTCCTTTCAACGTTATTGTTGGAGTACCGCTATATTTTACCCTAGCAAAGCAGCTGTATACAATATTCCCTTAAATAATTCGTGTCCGCGTGCATGCCTTTGCCCAGTTTTCTAGTTTAACTTCTAAACTTGTATGAAACAAATTAACCACGAAGTTCACGGAGGGCATGGAGGAAGAACAAAAATAACCAGGATAAGCATGAAAAAATGAAAAATTATGGGTTAAACAATAAGCTTTTTACTTAACCCTAAAGTTTCCTATTATCCTGCTTATCTTTGTTAATATTGTTTCTTTCTCCGTTCCTCCGTGCACTCCGTGGTTAATTTGTTTTCATATTTTATGACAGAGGAGAGCCATAAATAACGGAAACTCTTCCCGAGCCCGATTTTCCATCTTAGCGTTTTTGCCAGTGCTCTCTTTGTTTGAGCACCACTCTTCGACACACTCAACAACAAAACTAGCATCTTGCAACATCTTAAAATAGCTGCTTAATGGATAATGATAGGAAAATGTCTGCGCTGACTTTTCCTTAGCCCCTGGATGCATTTGGATAGGAATTTCCATTTGCGACATATATTTGTCTACACGCCTAAATTGCAGCTTTTGTTGCTCATCCACTTTCCATGAAGATTGCCTTGGTATCCTAAAGCAAGGATGGTTCAAAACAATGATCAACTTTCCACCCGCCTCCAACCCTTGTAGCGCATTCTTTAATGCCGCTTCAGGCTTTGCGATATTCTGAAGAGCCAATATAATGACTGAGTGGGTAAACTTCCTTTCATAGGTTTGGGCTTTCGTTACATCACCAACTTTAAATTTGCTTCCTTTATGGGAAGCTTGCTTCTCTGCAGATTTGATCAAGTCTGGGGCTACATCAATTCCTAAATAGTCAACATGAGAGGGGAGTGCCCTTTCCAAAACACCCTGACCACAAGCCAAATCTAAAACTGCATCACCTTTCTTCAGATTTAATAGCCGCATAACACCTGGCAGCACTACATGCTGATGATAATAATGTCCTTCGTCTCCGACGGTATCGTTGTACCATCCACTGACTTTTTGCCAGCTTGTTTTGTTTTTTACAGGTCTATTTTCTGCAAATTTTTTAGACTGAGTGCTCATGAGTTTGTATATCTGATCTTTGTAATTTTTTAAGGACTTTCCCAACGGTGATAGCAACTTCGCTATCCGTTTTTTCCACCTCTTTTTGGACACCTTTAACGCTTGACATCACGGTAGAGTGGTCACGGTCAAAGAGGTCTCCAATTTTTGTGAAAGGCATTTTGAGTGAGTTTCGACAGATCCACATCGCCACTTGTCTGGGCAACGCACAATCCCTACTTTGAGCCTTGCCCATGATATCTTCTATAGGAATTCCATACTGCTCTGCTATCGCTTGGACAACTTTCTGTGGAGTTATCGCAGATTGCTCTTCTTCGGTAATGATATCGGTTAAATAATGCTTAGCTAAGGGCACTGTCATCGGTATAAATGATAGACGTCCATCCTGGTTCAAATGAGAACGCAAGATAAGCGCTTCGAGTCCTCTCAGTAGAGCCTTTGGAGTGCTTGCAAATGTTTCGACTAAAAATTGTTTGACTTTAGGATGAAGCGGATAATTCAGTGCAGCAGCCTTTTTTTCTAAAAGTTCTCCACGTTCTTCAAGCGGTACAGTCTCCAATGGAAGCACAATACCCCATTCAAATCGGCTGACGAGCCTTGGTTCAATCGCTTGCAATTCTTGTGGATGACAATTTGCACCTAGAATGATCTGCTTTCCAGCCAAATGCAATGTATTGAAAGTGTGAAACAATTCTTCTTGCGTCGCACCTTTTTTCGAAAAGATATGGACATCATCAATGACTAAACAATCAATGCGGCGATAAGATTCCCTAAAAGCGTTCATTTCTCCTGAACGTATAGCTCCAATCAAATTCTCTGTAAAAGTTTCAGCTCTCACAAAAGCAGTTTTTAATCCTTTTTCCCTCGTGGCATGAGTAAATGCCATTAGGAGATGTGTTTTTCCGCATCCTGGACTACCATAAATATAGATCGGATTGAAAGCCGGCACCTTTGTTTCCGCAGCTTCAACAATGAGCTGCACCGGAACTTTCATAGCTGGATGGACTACAAAATTATTGAAGGTGCACGATGGATCAAGAGTATCAAAATGAAGCTTAAAATTTGGAGGGGCTTGCCTTGCTTCAACTGGCGTTTTGGATTTCGAAGTCCTTATTGCCGGCTTAAAGTCACGTGAGCCAATCGAAAGATGAACCTTAATCTTGCGACCATTATTATTGACAAAGTGTTCTTTTAACTTTGGTCGTACATGCTCTTCAAACCACATTCCTTGAAAAGAATCTTTCGCTTCAAGGAACAAATTTCCTGCATCAAAACGGAGAACTTTTAGAGGCCGTAACCATTTTGCCATGGTTTCAGCCCCTAGATCAGTCTCAAGCTTCTTTAAAAAATCTTCCCAGGCCTTCATAGGCTCTTACCGTTTACCACCGGGTGTTTTGGTAGTAGTTATTATTGTAGCTTTCGCTTCTTCTTTTGCCATTTGAGTTTTTATAGCTTTAGTTGACCACCACTGTTGGAAAATACCCAAGAGCATGGAGGATAGCCAATAGATATTCAAACCAGAAGGGAAATGATAGAACATAAAGGTGAACAAGAGCGTCATCATTGTCCCCATGCTACGTTGTTGCCTTTGTTGGTCTGTCCAAAGTTTTTGATCTTTCGGAAGGGGAGCCATGAGCCTTTGCTGGAAGAACATCACAACGCCTAATAAAATAGGCAATAAGTGGAATTGGTTTCCAATAAAAGGCAATGGATAGTTCCAAGAGAACAAGACATCAGGCGCTGTTAAATTGTCGATCCATCCTGGGATGAAGCTAGCACCCCTAAGTTCGAATGTCGATTTCAAAAGGTCAAACATACCGATCAGGAACGGCATTTGAATCAGCATTGGAAAGCATCCTGACATGGGATTGATCCCTTTTTCACGATAAAGGTTGACAACCTCAAGCTGAGCTTTCTTAGGATCTTTCTTATATTTTTCTTGGATCGCAGCAACTTCAGGTGCGATCTGTTGCATTTTCACTGTTGAACGGATCGACCATGTGTTGAGTGGATAAAGCATCAAGCGTAATACAACCGTCAAGAGTATGATCGAAATTCCCCAAGAATTGGTCAATGTATGGAAGAAGTTCATAATGATAAATAGGAACTTGGCAAATGGTTCTGAAATAAAGCTGAACCAACCGTGGAATGAAATTGCTCCTATGTAGTCAGGATTATATCCTGTTGCTGCATCGGAATATATTGCATCCGCTTGTTTCAAGATGCCATCGGCAAAGGGTCCTAAGTAAACTCTATACTGCATCACACCCCCAGCGGAACTTAGGGGAAGAGTTGTAATATACCCTGGAAGGTTAGCCGCTTGGTAAGTATTGTATTCTTGATCGATCAAAACTAAACGTGACGGAGCGGTTGTTCCAGGAACTAGCTGAGCACGGAAACTATCAGTCTCAGTGTGCAATGGATCCATAATCATCCCTAAAAATCCGTTGGAGTTTGTTACCCAATCCGGTTTGATAGAGCTAATCGAAGTGGCGTCTTTCGGCAAATCGACCTGAATGATTTCAGGTTTGTTCTGTCTCGTAATTCTGTACTTCAATGCCGGAGCCGGGCCGCCAGAAATCCACTCAACTTCTGGAACTCCTGAAGTTAACCACAATCCTCTGCTATCACCTTCGATCTTCACTGTAAGATTAACGGTATAGGGACCGCCATGGGGAGGTTCAACTAGTTCAAATGTTTTGGTTATCTTGCGATGACTTTGATTCCCTTCGAAAACGATCTTTGTGGGTGTGAATTCTTTCACTTCATAAACAAGTTCTGCAAGTTCAGGATATTCGGAAACGATATTCAAAGCATAAAGGCGCGGAGGAATTCTCACCGATTTGCGGTTGCCTTTTTCGATTAAATCCCGGCGAATTAGAGGGTAGTAACCTCCAAGTTTGCCTTCAGGATGTTCAACTTGTTTGTTGTCTGTTCCGGCTGTAAAGTAAGCATGCGATGGAAAATGAGCGTTTTGGGGATTATATTTTACCATATCCCTGTCTACTTCGATCGGCAGCACAACACTTTCTTGATCTTGGTCAGTTTTAAAAGGAAGGTTAACTTCAGCCAACGCACCGCCATAGTTTGAAAACACTAGCTGTTGGTAAGCATTTTCAAGTACGTAGAATTTTTCTGGAGAACCCGCAGTTTTGATAGAAGCAGTTTCAGTTTTGACGAGGGGAACAACTTCTCCTGGAAAATTGACAACTTCATCAAAATAAATGGGCGAGTGGTCTTTAGAAACATAGGCTGCAGTTGGCAAATATTGGTCTTGGACTTTGACCATCAGAATAGCATTGCCTTGGAATAGAGAGGCTGGTGCAGTTGAATCTCCAAGCTTATGTTTCATTTCTAAGATTTTTTCTGCAGGAATGTTGAAATGTCCGTCGGTATAGTCACCCAAGAACACTTGGGGATTAGAATCTAATGTCACAGCTTGAAGGTCATAATGCCCAAAATCTGGAAGAACAGCAATTTTTAGTGGGGTTTTTCCATTTGAACTGTAAACAACGGGTCCTTCAGCATCTGAATGGGCAGTGAAAATTTGTTTAAAAGGTTTGCCTTGAACATAGACAGTTTCAGGCAATGCGATCTTCTCTTTTGCGGTGACCAGATCGCTGCCCTGAAGAATTCCAGAAATAAGAAACTGCTTTCCTTCTGCATCGGAATATACTGGAACGATGGATAGATCGGAAGCTTTCGCAGTACGTTGCGCTGCCTCAACTTCAAGATCCTTTTGTTTTTTAACTAATTTAGCTTCTTGCTGCTTATTCCATTCTTTAAGTTTGTCTTGCCTTTGAACATCAAAGAAATAATTGACTGCAAATAAGGCTAAACTGACAGAAATAACAAATAGAATTGAACGTTTGTCCATGGTGTTCCCTAGATAAGTTAGTAGATTAATTTAACACACTGGGGTTATAGGGACAAGTCAAGATTAAAGTTTATCTACAAATTCATGCTGGCAAGTAGGCATGGTTCTTCTTTATTTTATGACTGATTTCAGCTATAGATATTGGCCATGAGAATATTATTTTTGTATTTTGTTTTAACTTGTTCAACTGCTGCCCTTTTTGCAAACGAAGCTGCAATAGATCAGGCAGTCAGCTCCGGTGACTATAAAAACGCTATAAATATTTTTTTTAACCAACCTACGGATAAACAATCATTAGCTCAGCTTGCCGAACTTTATTATCTAGATCAGGATGAAAAAAAAGCTTATGAAACTTTTTTGAAAGCGATCGATATTTCTATCATTTCTGAAGAATCTCCCCCTTCTGCTAACGAACAAGCAATTTATAATGAAGCTTTTAAAATTTATATCGATCCACAAAATTTAAGCTACCAAGAAGCTGCTCAACAAATTTTGGAAAATTATGGGACAGTTTATAAACAACATCCCGATTATGATATGCTTGGCTATTTGATAGCCCTATCCTTTGCAAATTTTGGAGCCTATCAAAAATTTTTTCCCGTGTTCTATAAATCTTATCAACACTATTCCAACAATTTTTTAGTCGATAAAACGAAAGCAATCTTGAATATTAAACTCTATGAACAGGCCTCAATTCCCGAAGCCAAAGAGCAATACCGTTTAAAAATTCAACAACATATCAATGATGCAATAAAAAAATATCCGCACGATACCAATCTATATAAGATGGCTATTGTGTTTAGTTCACCAGTAGATAAACAATCTATTGTAAATCAATCATTAGAGAAAATCATTCAAGACAATATCCAAGTCCCTCGTCATGAAATTATCTTTTATGTTGGAAATGCAGTAGAAGTAAAATCTAATAGTCTGGCACAACAATTCATTGATAAGGCCAAAATATGGTACCCTTATAGCCGAGCAATCAACGCAGCTCAGTGCTATTTGGATCAAAAAAAGTAAGGGCAAGCGCATGGAAACTCGGACGCTCGGAGATTATAACATTATCAAGCAGATCGGACAGGGATCCCTGGGCACGGTTTATTTAGCAGAACATCAGTACATGAAAAGACAGTACGTATTGAAAGTTTTGCCAGAGGAACTTTCAAATGATCGTGCTTTTATACAACGTTTTGAAGAGGATGTTGCCCAACTTGCGACTTTGGACCATCCAAATATTGTTAAAATGCATAACATTTCATTCTCAAATGGTCACTATTTTCTTGTGACAGATTGCATCGTAGACAAGTTGGGGGAAGCCACAAACTTAGCACAGTATATTCAATCTTCCCATAAGGAACTTGATGAAGAGGAAATCTATAGATTGCTGAAGCAAATTGCAGAAGCATTAGACTATGCCCATAGCAAAAAATCGGGACTTGTCCATCGTGGGCTAAAGTTGAACAATATCTTAGTGGGAAAAGGTCGCAGCAATGTAGAGCTATTTCTAAGTGATTTTGGGCTTTCACGCATTATTGGACCATCTGCTGTACTGACAAGAATTTACAAGTCTGTTGCTGAAACTGCTGGGATGACCTCATTATTTTCCCAAACGAAAGAAAGGTTCTTACAACTTCCAGAAATACAAAAGTTATCTTTACTCCATCAATCGTTTTTACAAAACTATCTATTCTTAGCTCCGGAACAAAAAAGAATCGACCATGATCATCCAGTCGATGCTAAAACGGATGTGTATGCGTTTGGAGTATTGGCCTACTATCTTTTGTGCGGAGAATTTCCTGAAGGAATATTTGAGAAACCTTCTGAAAAGCATCCAAACTTCAAAGGGGATTGGGATTCGCTCATCATTAATTGCCTACAATTTAATCCTGAAAAACGTCCTGATAAATTAATAGAGCAGTTAGAAAAGGTTTATAAGCCTAAAGAAACTAAAGAAAATTGGCCAGAAGTTGAAAAGCTTATCGTCAATATTGAAGAGATCATTAAGCAAGAAGCACCGCTAGTGGCATCGACAACCGCACTTAAAGGAACATCAACAGAAAAGCCAAGGCCGGTTATACGTGACCCAAAAATTGAAAGGCCAGTGACTGATTTAGATCCTGCCGCTTCTATTCAGGTGGATAAAACTGTTCAACAGTACATTCCTGAAAGGAAAGAAATTAAAAATATCCATCCAATTTTAACCGAGATGGCAGTAATCCAAGGTGGAACATTTAGTCGTGGAAGCAATGAAGGTAACAGAGATGAGCATCCACGCCATCAAGTGATTTTGAAGAATTTTGCCATCGATGTCCATCCTGTGACCAATGAGCAATTTGTCAGGTTTCTTGAGGTCATGGGTGGGGAAAAAGACAGCAATCACAACGATATTATTCGTATGCGTGATTCCAGGATTAAAAGGAGTGCCGGGAAGCTAATCATTGAGTCCGGATATACAAAACATCCTGTTGTAGGTGTAACATGGTATGGAGCGATTGCTTATGCTAAGTGGGTAGGAAAACGGTTGCCAACCGAGGCAGAATGGGAAATTGCTTCTTATGGAGGGATTGAAAATGCTCTTTTCCCTACAGGACATGAAATTGAGAAAAGCCAGGCAAACTTTTTCAGTGCAGATACCACACCTGTGATGAGCTATGCCCCAAATAATTATGGGCTCTATGACATGGCTGGGAATGTGTATGAGTGGTGTCAAGACTGGTATGGTTATAACTATTATGAGACTTCAGTCGTGGAACCTGAAAACCCAGAAGGACCCTTGCAAGGTGTTTATAGAGTTCTGAGGGGAGGATGTTGGAAAAGTTTGAAAGAAGATTTACGTTGTTCTCATAGGCATAGAAATAACCCCGGCACAGTAAATGGAACCTATGGATTCCGTTGTGCAGCCGATGTGGAGTAAGCATGATTAAGGTCATGTATGTCTGTTTGGGAAATATTTGTCGATCGCCTGCCGCAGAAGCGATTTTACGAAAGCTTGCGGAAGGTGAAGGAATGGGAGATAAGATCTCGATCGAAAGCAGTGGTCTTGGTGCGTGGTATGTAGGACATCAGGCGGATCACAGGATGAGATCTGCAGCGCAGAATAGAGGAATTTCTCTAGTAGGAAGAGCAAAGCAATTTCTTAGATCTGATTTCGATACATTTGATTACATTTTGGCCGCAGACCATGAAGTTTATAATGAACTGATCAATCATGCGGCTACGATTGAGCAAAAAGTTAAAATTCAAATGATTACTTCTTATAGCGACAATTATAAGGGAATGCCAGTTCCCGATCCCTATTACAACGGTGCTGGTGCTTTCGAAGAAGTCCTCGACATCCTAGAAGACTCCTGCGAAGGCTTCCTTCGCTACCTTAAAAACAAACCTTAGAATTGCTAAGCGATATCTTTCCGCAAGGCTTTATTTCTCATAAACTGTTTGGAGTAAAGTTGTCCGATCCAACCATATGCATGTTGTCTTCAAAGCCTACCGTATTGTATAAAATCTACCATTAGATTTTAAATTGCCTTTTGAATTGAAAATACAAAGTTTTATGAAAATATTGCACACTGCCGATTGGCACATTGGCCAACACTTGCACACACGAAAACGTTACAACGAATTCGAACAATTTTTTAAATGGCTTGTCGAAAAAATCGAATCGGATTCCTTTGATATCCTGCTTATTTCCGGCGATGTCTTTGATTCCACCACGCCAAGCAATTACGCGCAGGAACTTTATAACAACTTCTTAGCCTCGGTCGCAAAAACAAAATGCCGCCATATTGTCATTACTGGAGGAAACCACGACTCACCTTCTCTGTTAAATGCCCAACGTAATGTTTTTAAACTTCTGCAAATTCACGTCATCGGCAGCGCCGAAGAAAATATTAAAGATGAAGTTCTCCTTTTAAAAGACAGTGAGGGTAATCCAGAATTAATTGTTTGCGCAGTACCCTATCTTCGTGATCGTGACATTCGAAAATCGGAACCTGGAGAAACTCTTGAGGAAAAAGGGAAAAAACTGATTGAAGGCGTTCGCCACCATTATAAAGAAGTTTGCGAAGAAGCAGAAAGACTACAAGCCTCTTTAGATCGATGGGTCCCCATCATTGCAATGGGACATTTATTCACCGCCGGAGGAATAACAAAAGAAGGCGATGGTGTCAGAGACCTTTATGTGGGCTCCTTAGGTCATATCCACGTTGACACTTTCCCTTCTTGCATTAATTACTTGGCGCTTGGACACTTGCATATCCCGCAAATAGTCGGAGGCAAAGAACATATTCGATACTCCGGTTCCCCTTTGCCTATCAATTTTTCTGAAGCCGAACACACTAAAGAAGTCATTTGCGTAGAATTCATCGATAAGCAGATTAAAATTGAAGGGATCAAGATCCCGCGCTTTCAGGAGCTAAAAAGAATACGCGGGGATTGGGAATATATCTTCAATGAAATTTCTAAAGAGAAAGAAAGCAACAGTAACGCCTTTTTAGAGGTTGTTTATACTGGTGGAGAGTACATAGATCCAAAACTGCATGAAAAACTGGAAAAACTTATTGAAGGTTCTAAACTAGAGATCCTCAAGATAAACAATGAGCGTAAAAGGGAGAGGATTATTTCCGAAGGGCAAAATACCGCCTCTTTGGATGATCTACAGCCGCTTGATGTTTTCAAAAATGTTCTAGATGCCGAACAAATTTTACATGATTCGCGCGATGACCTGATAGCCAAATTCCTGGAAACGGTGACCCAAGTGCAAGAAGAAGATTTTAAACGAGAATAGACATGCGCATATTACATTTAAGGCTAAAAAATTTAAACTCTCTCGTCGGAGAATGGAGCATAGATTTCACTCACCCTGATTACGAAAGCAATGGAATATTCGCAATTGTGGGTCCCACAGGAGCAGGAAAATCTACTCTTTTGGATGCAATATGCCTGGCATTATATGGGAAAACCCCTCGGCTTGATAAAATATCGGCTTCCTCAAATGAGGTAATGGCTCGGCAAACCGGCGAATGTTTCGCTGAAGTAACCTTTGAAACATCCAGAGGGAAATACCGCTCATTCTGGGGCCAGCATCGCAGCCGCAAAAAACCTGGCGAAAAGCTGCAAGAGCCTCAACGCGAAATTGTGGATGCAATCACAAATGCAGTTTTGGAAAACAAAAAATCTAATGTTGATAATAAAGTTGAAGAAATCACCGGCATGGATTTTCATCGTTTTTCTCGCTCGATGCTGCTCGCGCAGGGAAATTTTGACGCTTTTTTGAAGGCATCTCCCAGTGATCGTGCACCCATCTTAGAGCAAATCACCGGCACTGAAATCTATAGCAAGATATCTATAAAAGTCTTTGAGCGCGCTAAGGAAGAGGCGGAGAGACTTAAAGCTTTGGAAGAATCTTACCGTATGATTAATATCCTCCCTGAGGATGTCCAGCAACAGTATGCACAAGATTTGGATTATAAAACAAAATCTGTTGGGGATTTGAAACTAACACTCGAAGAATTACAGAAAAACAAAAATTGGCGTTTCGAAATCGATAAAATTTCTCAGGACTTACAACGCTTAGAGTCCCAATGGATCCTATTTTTAGAGGAAGAAAAAAACTCTCAAGATCTGTTGAAAAAATTGGAAAGGGCAAATAAAGCTCTAAACTATGAAGGGGATTATAAAGACTTTTGTAATTTAGAAAAACGCTGTGCAGAATACTCTCTCAACCTTGCCAAAGCTACTAATGAAATGAGTTCATTAAACATAGACAAAAAAAAGGAAGTCCTAGATTCCTTTTCTAAGAATTTTGATGAGCTTCTAAAAGATCAATTGACCACGTTGGAGCTCATCAAAAAGGTTCGTAAGATAGATGTGGACATTACAATTCAAAGCAATAATCTTAAACAGCATTCTGAAAGCATCCTAAGGGAAGAGGAGAAACTCAACCATAATGGCAGAGAATTAAATACCTCTCAATGTAAGGAAGCTGAGTGCGTGCGAACACTAGCCTCCCTTAAAACTTATTTTGAAGAGCATCCTGCAGACGAATCCCTCATAGAGAAATTTTCTTCTATCGAGGAAAACCTTGATCGTTTTAATGGCAAAAAGCTGGCGATAACCAGCCACCTAGAAAAAGTTGAGGCTACTCAATTACAAATGAAGGACTTGGAGAAACAAGTATATAGCACAGAGAAAGCTTATGAAGCCTTGAAAATTACATCTGAGCAGGCTGAGAATGCACTAAAGGAGATCGCAGCTGAGTACGACCAATTGTCCGAAGGAAGGGATGGATTGCAATGGAAAAATGAGCTCAAGGCATTGGAATTGCAAGAGGATGATTGCAGTGCCCTAAAAGAAAATTTGGAAGCATGCCAAACCCATGAAGAAAACCGAAAAAAGCTTTCAGATGCAATCAATGCTCTCAAAATTCAGCGTGAGGAATTCCAGAAAAAAGCGGAAGCTGCCCAAAATGAAAAAGAGCTCTTGGAACAGAAAATCGAAGATTTGCAACATCAACAACAATTGCGAAGTAAAATGCAGACATTATCGGAAGAGCGGCAACAGCTTTCTGAAGGCGCGCCTTGCCCACTGTGCGGCTCTCTGGACCATCCTTATGCTCAAGGCAAGAGTCCCGACTTATCCAAAATCGATATTCAGTTAAAAGAAGTAAAGGCTGCAGAAAATGCGCTGCAGAAGGTTCTTCAAAAATTGACGAAGGAAATTTCAGATGTTGATACCAAAGTATGTAATTATGGTGAAAAAAAATCAGATGCAGTAAAGCAAGCTCTTCAACTTAATGAAAAAAACTTGAACTTGTGTGAGAAACTTGGATTTTGCAAAAGCATTCCTTCCCATGAGGAGATTTCAAAATTCCACGAATATAAACTTTTTATCCTTAAGGAATTTGAAGAGAAGTATGAGGCTTATTTGAAAAAGGGAAAGGATAAGGAAAAGGCACAAAAAGACTTTAATGATAGAAGCTACGAATGTTCTAAACTTGCTCCTGAGCTGAATGATATAAAAACAAAGCTCCTGAAATGTGAAAACGATCTCAAGTTTTTAAAACAAGAGGGCAAACGACTTGAAAAGGAGCATACGGAGCTCGAAGATCTTCTTCTAGAAAACCTTCGGATGTATGGAATATTTACACTTACTCACATCGAGCCTAGTTCTATTAAAAAAGATTTATCCAAGCGGTTTAAAAAATGGAAAGATCATAAAAATGAGTGGGAACAAGCTGAAAACCAACTTAAGCAAGAGCAATCCCGGATTACATTTCTAAAAAACGACCGCGAGAAGACTGAAAAAGCCCTTAAAACTTTCAAAGAAGAAAAGAAGCAACAGCATGACTCGATGCAAAGGCTTCTTGTACAACGGCAATCCCTATTTGGATCAAAGGACCCTGATAAAGTGGAAGAAATTCTAAAACAACGTGTTGACAAGGATAAAATAGCTTTGGATTCCATTAAAGAAGATTATAACAAAGCGGTTCATGAGCAGGAAAGCTTAGTAAAGAGGATAGCTGAATTAGATCAATCTATCGAGGACTCAACCAAAGAGCTGAAGCAAAAGGAAGACTATCTCACAACGCAAATTCATGATGCAGGCTTTTCTGATTTGGCGGACTTTAAACATGCCATCTTAAATCACCAGGAAAGAGAAAATTTAGCTAGATCTTTGAGCGCCCTTGATAGCAAAAAATCCGAATTGCAAAATGAGAGAAGGTCTGCTGAAAAGAGGTTAGCCGAACTTAGTCAAGAATCTAAAACAAAAGACAACCTTTTAGACCTGGAGAAACAAATCAAGGATGTACTCGCTAAGCTGACTGCATTAAATGAAGAGATTGGAGCTTTAAAATGTCAGCTCAACACAAACGAAGAAAAGAAAGAAAGCGCTAAAAAAATACAGATGCAAATCGAACAGCAAAGCAAGGAGACCGATCTTTGGAAGAGCCTTTCCAATTTGATCGGTTCATCCGATGGGAAAAAATTTCGTGATAGTGCGCAAAAAATGACATTGGAAATGATGATAGCCCATGCAAACCGTCAGCTTATTAAGATGAGCGATAGGTATTTATTGAGGCAATCTAAAGATGTTCCCTTGGACCTAGAGGTAGTGGATAATTACCAGGCTGGTGAAGAGCGCTCCGTGAAGAATCTTTCAGGTGGCGAGGGATTTATTGTCAGTCTATCCTTGGCGCTTGGGCTTTCTCAGATGAGCAGCAGCAAGGTCCGAGTTGACACCCTTTTTCTGGATGAAGGTTTTGGAACATTGGATGAAAGAGCCTTGGAATTTGCCTTAGACACTTTGTCTGAATTGCATCAAGAAGGCAAGGTGATCGGCCTTATTTCTCATGTAAACGTTTTAAAAGAGCGGATTTCAACACAAATAACGGTACTGCCTATTTCTGGAGGACGCAGCCGCATTGAAGGTCCAGGATGCAGGGCGCACACGCTAATCTAGACTAAGTCACAGGCTTCTTCTGGCATCCAATGGGAGTCTTTACCATCCCATTTGACGTTGCAGCCTATAGGATTTGTCAAAGGCTTTGAAATAGGCTTGCCGGATAGATGCTCCTTCAATGCTGTTTCTAAATCATTTGTTGTCATTTTGGAGGTCTCCCTTGGATTATCTACTCCGCGGCCCGTGTAGATCAAGTGGCGTTGCTTATCGAAAACATAAAAGTGCGGCGTGCGGAGAGCTCCATATTTTTTTGCGACTTCTTGAGTGGAATCATAAAGATAAAACCAGGGAAACTTTTGCTGCTCTATTCGCTTTATCATGTTTTCAAATGAGTCTTCCGGCTTTGTATTAGCACTATTTGAGTTAATGCCTACAAAAACGACCCCATCCTCTTTGAATTTTTCTGCCGTTCTTCTCGTAATCTCGTCCGATCCAATAACATAAGGACATTGATTGCAGGTAAAGAAGATAACAAGCACTTCTGCATTATCGAAACTTTTTAGTGAATAAGTTTTGCCATCCACCCCCTTTAAAGAAAAATCAGGAGCTTTTTCACCCAGTTCTAATGTAAATTTAGTCATTTTCTCATTCCCTCGGTTTTGCAATCAAAAGTAGCATAGAGTTAATTTTTCGTTAAATCGCCATACTTTGAAATATAAGCTTTGTTGAAAGTATTGCTTTCAAAGCTCCTCTTCATTTCGCAATCGCACTCTATCCTGTGGAAATGCAATCGCTTTTGTTTATACTTCCATTTTTATTTGGATTAACCGGCTATTATGATAAAATTACCTTTATTACGATTTTAATCATTTCGTTGCATGGTTGAAGAACAACATTCAAAAACTCGTTACGCTTTTATGGTGACACGGGTATTGCAGATCCCTTTTTGGACGATCTTCAATATGCTGCCCTTCATCCTATACAAAGATTTGCATGCAACCGCTTTGCAGATCACCGTCATGATTTGCTTAAAGCCTACAGTTTCCCTATTCTCACTTTACTGGAGCGCACTTGTTCGTGAACGACAGGATTTACTCCGCTCAAATATTGCTTGGGCCAATGTTCTGAAACATCTTCCATTCCTTTTTTACCCATTTGTGGACAACCCATGGTTTTTCGTTCTTTCCTTTGGGTTCTACATGATGATGCATAGGGGGGTGATCCCTGCATGGATGGAAGTGCTAAAGCTTAATATTCCAGGGATCTCTCGCGAAAGGATTTTTGCATACGGTTCTGCTATCGACTATTTAGGCTCAGCTGTTTTGCCTCTGCTATTCGCTTGGGTGCTGGATGATTATCATGGGGCTTGGCGTTGGATGTTCTTTGGGGCAGCTGTGATTGGGTTAATCTCTACCTATGTCCTATATCATATTCCGGTCAAAGTGGTGCCTCTACAGAAACAAGACTATCCCGAATATATTTCCTTTAAAACACCTTGGATAAATGCTTGGAACCTTCTTAAAAAACGTCCAGACTTTGCTAAGTTCCAAATTGGGTTTATGTTCGGTGGAGCAGGCTTGATGGTCATTCAGACGACTTTGCCGCAATATTTCATGGACTCATTAAATCTATCTTATACGGAGCTTGCACTGGCTCTAGGTCTCCTTAAAGGAACAGGTTTTGCTTTGGCAAGTCCTTTGTGGGCCAGGATGTTTAGTAAAGTAAATATTTTTAATTTTACTATTTGGGTAACTTTCTTTTGCAGCTTATTCCCGTTATGCCTCTTCATGGCCACAACAAATCTAGCCTGGCTGTATGTAGGATATTTGATCTTTGGGATTATGCAAGCAGGAAGCGAGATGAGCTGGAATATGTCTGGACCGGTTTTTGCTAAAGATGAGGATAGTTCAACCTTTAGCAGTGTTAATGTTCTTACCGTAGGATTAAGAGGATGCATTATGCCTGCAGCAGGAAGCATCCTTTATCAATCCACCGGAGCATCAAGCGTCCTATTCTTAGGCTGCATCTTATGCGCAATTGCCACCCAAAGAATGTTCCAATACGGTCGCGAAGAGCAAGTACTACACGATGCGCGGGCATAGCAAAATTCAGCGCAAAAACTACAAAGTGCCACCCTTGTGAGCGAAAGCAAAAAAGCGATAGGCCTTAAATAAAGTAAAAGCGGTAGTCTTTCTGTAGGTAAAATAACAAAAAGCCCGCAGGTAAAGTAACAAAAAACGCGGTAGCTCCGCTACCCCACTCCACGCCTGCGGAAAGGCAACCGCCCTTGTAGCTTACTTGGAAAGGCTATCGCTTTTTGCTTTAGATCGTTTTATCTGCCGCGAGATGTTCGGGCATAATAGCGTGCATGATAGTAAGCTTCGAGTTCATGGACAAGCTCGCTTAAACCATCGTCGACTTTGTCAAAGGTCCTTGCATTGAATAACTCGATTTCTTCGTTCAGATGTTTATAGATCCTTGCAATAATCGTGTGCAAGACACCTTCAGCCTCGAGATCCTCGTCATTTTCAAGTTCGTCGAGAAAGTCCTTAAGATGTTTGTGCGCACATGCCTGCAATTTTTGCTCAAAATCGTTCAACATTGGAGGTTTGAACCCAATAATTTCGGAATATTGCTGCATCAAGATGTTCCGCACGGCCTCAGAAAGTAAAGCTCCCATCGCACACATGTAATCAATGGCAGCTGCGTCAGCATCTGAAAGATGATCTGACTTCATATTTTGAAGGTCTTGCAAACCTTTGAAAATTGCATCTGAAAGAAGACTTTCAGCTTCTTGAAGCTTTACCTCAGCATCTTCCACTTGCAAGTTGGGATGGCTTCTGTCTAAATAAGCTGATTTTAATAGTTCATTGGGCTTAACGATTAATGCTTCATTTAGCTTTTGATGTGTTTCAGCTAAAAATTCAATACCCTGTGGATGCAATTTGGCATTTTGGAAAAAACGGTTTTGGACCAGTTCAGCAGCTTCAGAAAGGGGAGTGGACGGACTTGCATTAATGATAGCTCGCGATAACTTGAAATGAAGATCTAAAATTGAATCCTTATCCAACTCAAAAGCTTTCTTCTTTAAAGCAAACAATTGGCGTGCACGGCTATTAAGCATTCCCTTTGGAAGCAAGGCCACAGCTGCTTCGTTTTTTCTCCGGTAAAGAGGCTGTAAAAGAGGTAGTTGGTGTGGCCTTAAGGGAAATGAAGGGATTAATGAATGAGGCAAAGCCCAGCCTGTATGTTGCCTTGGATCTGGATGCCCTGTTTGCGTAGAAGTTGACGAGAGCCTGAATGTTTCCAGTAATGGAATGCTATGTGTTGACTGAGGATCAACTCTCTGAAAAGCTCCTGAAAGCTCTATGACCTCACCAGGAAGAAACGATAAGGTTTGATGCAATGAAAGAATGGAAGCGGTCGTTTTCTCAACATCTGATTTGTCCATTTTAGCTTCAATGGGAGCGGCCTTGATCACTTCTAGAGCTTCTCGAATCGATTCCAATGACATTCCATGTTCATTGATTAAGGAATAAACTTTAACCTGGAAAGCGTTGATTTCATGAATAGAAGGAACACCTTCAGACAAATTGCTTTTTTTGAAGGGACGGGCAATAGAGTCAATTCTTTGTGAAGAAGATGTTGCAACAGGTGAAATTGTTACATTTCTACCAGCCTTTAGGGCCAGCCTAGAGGTAGGTTTTGTAATAGTTTCATCACGTTGATGAACAATGGGCTTTGGAATTTCAATTTTATTTTCCAAGAGTTCGTCATCGATCAAACCCGCTTGTTCCAAAATAAATCGATAGAATTTCTCATTCCATTCAGTGGGAGGCAATTTCTCTTTTTCTAAAACTTCATTATAACGGTTGATTGTCTCAAGAGCATATTCAGCGATTTTCTTTTGCTCTTCATCAGCTGAGTGAAGTCCTTTTTCGATCAAAGAATAATTTTTTTTGATCCAATCGATGCTGTTGAATAATTTTTGGTGGAGACGTCGACGCTCTTCTACTAGGTTAGACCGATAATCTTCAGAAAAAAAACAACGTAGCATGAAAAGAGTATTGCTCCAATGCAACTCCTTCTGCTCATTCAGCTTTGCAAAATCGTCTAGATTTCGCAATACAGCCTTTAGCTCATCAAAGGGACCTAGCGTCCCTGTATCGCTGCTTGTGTTGTTTGCCATAAATCATTCATAACCAAACTGCGTCTAAAAGTAAAACTGATTCCACGATACTCAAATAAGTAATCCTAACTTTGGAAGTCGGAATTCAGAATGAACCGTTTTTAATCGATAATGGATCCCTAAAACTCAATGATCTCCAGAATTCTGACTTCCGTCTTCTGAATTCTTAAAATAAGGCAGTGGTTTTCCGCAAGCCGCTTCGATTTTTATAATAGTGTCTTTAACAACATCAATGGAGTGTTGAGACTCTAAAGCATTTTGAAAAGAGATAACCTCCCCCCGACGTAAATAGTCGAATGCCCTTGATTCTTTGGGATGTTCTTTCAAATGAGATTCCAGCTTTTTTCCACCATCTGTCCCACATAAATAATAACGCTTCCCGTGATAAGTGTCCACAGGAGGGCTTATAACCCTATAGAGGTTACGGTCTAAGGTATTCACCTGACCGGACAGTGGATTTCTTAGAATTAAATAGCTCATTTTTAATGAACTTAAATTTATCTGGGCTGCTCGTTGGATCTCTTTGATTAAATAGGGTTTTTCCATTTCCCTTTGAGCATAGCAAGGAGCTTCAGATGCTAGGGCAGGACATTCACCCTGCCATAAAATGCAAGGTGCTTGAATAGGTACCCCGTCCTTCACCATTAGATCTCGAAGTCGTAAAAGTTGTCTATTGATCTCATTAGCTGAGCTATCTACTATAAGAATCTGCCCATGAGGGGAGAGTAATTTCAATAATTCTTTAATCCATGCTTCCCTTTTAGCAAGAAAACCCGTTTCAGAAGGTGGAAATAGTTCTTCTAAACAATATCCCACAATGATGAGGTCGAATTTTCCTTCCACCGGAAGTTTTTCTTTTCCATATGTCCATTTACGAATGGATAGGGGGAAGCCCCAGCGTCCACAGGCTTCGGCTCCTAAATTTAAAGCAGTGAGACTGCGGTCGACAGCAGTTACATCTGTTGCTCCAAGTTTTAGAGCTGCAAATGAGAAAGCACAAGGTCCTGCACAGATGTCCAATACTCTATTAGGAGTAAAAGGGATTTCTTGAATAAGGCTTAAGCCTTGTTGATAGTGCAATACCCATTGATAAAGTAAATAGGATCCAACGAGATCGCGATCTTCAAAATAATCTTTGCCGAAATCAAATCCATTTTGAATTTTGATCACATTTTCAACGACACTACGAAATTCTCGAGTTTGCAGTACATCACCTGGCCCGCTGAGTTTATGAAAACGGCGCCAAACACCAATTAAATGGGGGATAATTTCATCAAGATCTGCTGTAATTTTTTTAGTCTTCATATTTACTCAAAAAGTGATTCCATCTCTTCTTTTGTCATTTCACGCCAGCTTCCGACAGGAAGACCTCCCAAATGGAGATTTCCAATTCTGATACGAGTGAGTTCGAGCACTTTGAGTCCTGCTGCTTCTAAGAGAACTCTAACTTCTCTTTTCTTTCCCTCTTTAATTGCGATTTTCACTGTTCCTTTGCGAACTTTATTTACAGAAACAGGTTTTACAAAAATTCCTTCTACAAGTGTACCATTGCCAATGGCTATTAAATGTTCATGCGAAAGCTCTTGGTCTGTTTTTGCCATATATTCTTTAACAATATTGGACGAGGGATGGATCACTCTATTAGCAAAATGACCGTCATTTGTAACGATAATGAGCCCTTCGGTATCTTTGTCAAGACGTCCTACCGTAAATAATCTTGCAGAAACGTCTTCAAATAAGTCTAAGACTGTATTTGTTCCAGGAAAACGTTTGCTAGTGCAGATATACCCTTTCGGTTTGTTCAAAAGAAAGTAAACTCTTTCTTCTTCTTGGGTGATGGGTTGTCCATTGACAGTTATTTTATCTTCATTGATGTCAACTTGAGTTTGAGGTAATAAGACAGTTTGACCGTTGACATTCACTTTTCCGTCAAAAATTAATTGTTCACATGCTCTTCTCGATGCAACACCTGCGCTAGCTAAAACTTTACTAAGTCTATTTTTTGACATATTTGCACACACTCTCTCTTTCAAAGCCATACTAGCTTACGCCGAAAAAGCTTTAAATACAATATGGAAGTCAGAAGACAGAATTCGGAAGTCAGAATTAATTGAGTATATTTAAAATATTTTTAACTCTTTCTTCCGAATTCTGTCTTTCGTCTGCTGACTTCGTTTATTGACTTCAAAGTATTTTTAGGATACAATTTTAAAGTTTAGTAATAATTAAAAAATTGGGTTTTTATGAAGATTCTTCCAAAATTTGCGCTTTTTTTCCTGTTACTATCTTCAACTATGTCAGCCGCAGTTCAAGAGCGACAATCCCTACAAAATCAGATGATCACAGATATAAATTCTGTCAAAGGAATATTTGATTCTTACTATGCCCCAATGGGATGGAAGATCAGCTCGCAAAACTGGGATATTGAGGCAGAGGCTTACAAAGCGCAGGGAATTATCAAATCAAAATCCGATATGTCGGTTAAAGAGTATCAACGATTGCTAAGAAAATTTTTAAGTACCTCCCGCGATTACCATGTCACTGTAAAATTTGAATCTACAGAAGCTGCATCCCTTCCATTTTCCATCAAAGGGTCGGACGGTAGATATTTTATCGTAGACATCGATCGTCCCCGTTTATCCCTTTCAAGCTACCCATTTATGGTTGGAGATGAGTTGGTCGCATTTGATGGAAAACCTGTACAGGCGGCTATCGATGAGATCAAAAACGCGACATTTTCTGAGCCCTATACAAATACCGATCAGGCTTTAGCGGAAATGATACTGACTTTTAGGGCTGCTTCAAAAGGGGATAAAGTTCCCCAGGGGCCAATAACAGTTACTGTAATACACCAGATGACAGGCCAAGAAAGATCTTACCAGATGATTTGGGATTACATTCCTGAGAAGATTAAAGATATTAATTCAAAGAAAGCTCAAGTGGCTGTTCGGGCTGCTGTAAAAAATATTTCTAGAGTTCTTACTAGTGATAATCCATTCTTCCGTAAAATGCTCTCCCCACAGGAAGAACTTTTTTCTGCAAGAGGAACTAAGAAAGTCGACAATAATCACGATATTGGAGCAAGGGAAAGCTTTATTCCACCTCTAGGTCAATTGGTTTGGAGGACAGATGCGACTAGTCCATTTTATGGTTATCTCTTTTTAACACCTTCGGACCATATTGTGGGTTATGTAAGGATCTCCAGTTACCATGGTGATGAAGAAGATTCAGCACAATTTGCTGATTTAATGGGGTTTATGCAGGCTGAAACGGATGCTTTAGTGATCGATCAAGTCAACAATCCTGGTGGATCGCTCTTTTATCTCTATACTTTGGCTTCAACTTTAACAGACAAACCTTTGACAACACCAAAACATAGAATTTCGCTTTGTCAAAAAGATATTAGCTTTTTGCATAAGCTGCTTCCCATGCTAGAGCTAGTAGAAAATGATGAGGATGCTCTGGCTGTATTGGGCCAAAATTCTTTTGATGGAATGCCGGTCAACTACCAGTTTTCAACCTTTTTGCTCAATAATATGCGCTTTTTGAACGATCAGTGGGCGGCAGGGAATAACTTGACTGACCCTACTTATGTTTATGGCGTTGATCATATCAACCCGTCGCCTATAGCAAATTATACGAAGCCTATTCTTTTGTTGATTAACGAGTTAGATTTCTCTGGGGGAGATTTCTTCCCAGCTATCATGCAGGACAACAAGCGGGCAGTGTTGTTAGGAACAACGACTGCAGGGGCTGGTGGAATGGTCGATAAGACTTCTTATATGAATATATTAGGAATTGAAACTATCTCATTGACAGCATCAATAGCTGAACGGACAGACAAGAACCCTATTGAAAATTTAGGTGTGACGCCGGACATAGAGTACAAGCTAACTGCAGACGACTTGCAGTACGGATACGAAGGCTACGTGCAGGCAATTTTGTCTGCGTTGGAAGGGCTTTTGCAGAAGTAGTAGAAGCCTTTCTCCCGCAGAGTAGTGAAGGCACTTTTTCTCTTGCAGAAGTAGCGGAAAAGGGTACCGCTTTTGTAGCATTGTAGCTCCAGTTTCTTTTGTAGCATTATTGCCTTCCCTTTTGTTGCTATGTCTT
This sequence comes from Parachlamydiaceae bacterium, assembly GCA_039806825.1. Lineage (GTDB taxonomy): Bacteria > Chlamydiota > Chlamydiia > Chlamydiales > Parachlamydiaceae > JBDHQB01. The sequence goes on from JBDHQB010000011.1 coordinate 38,045, forward strand.
ACACCGTCAGATATATAAGATTTCTCTACTCCAATAATCAAACAAATTTGTTTACATCAACCTTCCCGCTTTCTTTTTTCAGGAAAATTCTTATACTAATTAAAAACAATTATTTTGAGGGCTCAGCATGGGGATTATCCTACTCAAAGATGTGATCATCATTTTTGCTTTATCTATTGCGGTATTGTTGCTATGTCACAAGCTCCGCGTCCCATCAATTGTAGGTTTTATTTTTACCGGAGTCCTCAGCGGGCCGCATGGACTTGGACTTATTCGAGATATCGAAGCAGTCGACATGCTATCAAACCTTGGTATCATGCTCTTGCTGTTTACTGTGGGTATGGAACTTTCCCTCAAAAAGATTATCCAGTTTAAACGGTACTTTGTGATGGGAGGTGCTCTTCAAGTTGCGTTCACCACAGCTTTTGGCTATGCCCTCGGCATAATAATGGGAAGGCCTCCTGGTGAGTCGATCTTCATCGGATTCTTGCTATCCATGAGCAGTACAGCAATTGTCCTCCGTCTACTTGAAGATCGCAATGAGACCCATAGTCCACAAGGACAAATGGTCTTAGGAATTTTGATTTTCCAAGACGTAGTCGCTGTTCCCATGATGCTGATGATCCCAGTTTTAAGCGGAGGAGAAGGCGCCCAACACTTGGACACGTTCTTTTTCTGGCTGATCGCAAAAGGCCTATTGCTTTTGGGAATTGTTTTCGTCTGTGCTGAAAAGATCGTACCCAAACTGCTTTACTATATTACAAAGACAAGAAGTCGCGAACTCTTTTTAATGACCGTCTTGACGCTTTGCTTCTCCGTTGCTTATTTAGCTTATGCCCTCGACCTTTCATTGACAATCGGAGCATTTCTAGCAGGCTTGATCGTCTCAGAATCAGAATATAGCAATGAAGCGATCGGCGACATTCTTCCCATCCAAGATATCTTTACTAGCTTCTTCTTTGTCTCGATTGGGATGCTACTTGATGTCGGCTTTGTTGCATCACAACCCATTTTTCTACTGATTGCTGCATTCGGGATTATTGCCCTCAAAGCTATAGCAGCTTCAGCAACAGGTTTAGCCATTGGTATGCCACTTCGAAGCGCAATTTTGGGGGGTATTGCACTAAGCCAAATAGGAGAATTCTCCTTTGTTCTTGCTAAATCGGGGATCGAATTCGGAATGGGAAATGACTACTACTATCAAATGTTCCTTGCAGTTTCATTGTTTACAATGGCGTTGGCTCCATTGATGATCGCTTATTCGCCAACGTTAGCGCATTTAGCACAAAAACTTCCTCTTCCATCAAAATTGAAATCAGGTTTAAGGCCTCTGAATATTGTAAAAGAAAATGTCAAAACTGACCATGTGATCATTATTGGATTTGGAGTCAGTGGAAAAAACCTTGCCCATTCTTTAAAGGATGCACAAATTCCTTATTCAGTATTGGAACTTAATCCCGATACAGTCCGCAAAGAAAGGGCAAAAGGGGAACCGATCTATTTTGGCGATGCAACCCATCCTCATGTTCTAAACTATGTGAATATCAATGAAGCCAGTGGAGTTGCCGTGTTGATCAACGATCCAAAAGCTGCTTATCGCATTGTTGAAACTGTTAGAAAAATCTCTTCCAAAGTTTACATTGTCGTCCGTGTGCGTTTCATGCAGGAACTTGAAGCGGTTTACAAACTTGGAGCGGATGATGTGATCTCCGATGAATTCGGTACTTCAGTTGAAATATTTTCACGTGTATTACGCCATTTTAAAATTCCAACAAACGAGATTGAAAAACTTGTCGCTTCGCTCAGATTTGAAAATTACGAAATGGTTCGCCACATGTACAAAGAACCTACATTATTATCAGACGTTAAGTTAAACCTCGAAGAGGTCAAAATTCAGACAAGAACCATCCATCCAGATTCAATCCTTGTTGGAAAAACGATCAGCGCGTCAGGACTTCGTAAAGACCATGGGGTCAGTGTCATTTTAATTAAGCGCGGCGAAGAGAAGATCACACATTTTGGTGGAGATACTGTTCTTAATGCGAGTGATCAATTGACCATTGTTGGTCCATACGATAACATTGTTTCCGCCCTCAACCTATTTAAACCTGCAGAGAAACATGAAACAAGCGCTACTCACAACCTTGCGGAATCAACAAACTAGCAGACCACAATTCCGTATTGCGACCGAACAAATTGGGATGATTTTGGCAACAGAAGCTGCCCTACATGTTCCCATGAATAAAATTCCGATTAAGACTCCGATGGCGCCGGCAGAAGGTCAGGCCATTAACGGAGGTATTGTCCTTGTTCCTATTTTAAGGGCAGGGTTAGCAATGCTCGGTCCTTTTATGGAATTTTATCCTTATGCAAAAGTGGGATTTATCGGAATAAAAAGAGATGAACTAACTGCGGAACCTAATCTCTATTATTCCAATCTTCCAGTCATTGAGCCTAACGATACTGTCATTGTTGTTGATCCCATGATTGCAACAGGAGGTAGTGGTGAACTTGCTATAAATCTTCTAATGAAGGCTGGAGCAAGTCTCGATAGATTTGTCTATGTGGGAATAATTGCTGCACAAGAGGGAATTGATAAGATTAAAGCGATAAGTCCTAAAATCAATATTACTGTAGCTCAGATAGATCCAATTCTCGATGAAAACAAATACATCATTCCAGGGCTAGGAGATTTTGGCGATCGATACTTTGGCACTGAAGGGGAATATGTATGAAGCAATTTCCCAAACCGATTGAACTTCCCCCTGATATCCAAAAAGCAAGAGATAAACGAAACAACGCGCTGATAAAGTCATCGATATACGGAATTTTAGCTCGCGTTGGCATTGTTGTTATGGAACTAGCGGGAGTGTTTATTTATGGAAGCTCTGCTCTTCTTATGGATGCAATTGCGACAATTATTGATATAGTGGGAAGTCTTTTTTTAATCTATTGCATCAAGATTGCTGCTAGACCTCCAGATATCAACCATCCCTTTGGCCATGGAAGAATCGAACCCTTAGCCGGACTTTTGTTGGGTGTTATGCTTATTGTTGTTGGCGTGGTTATGTTTTTTCAGCAACTCTTTGAATATTCAGCTATTAAGCATGATGAATTCATTTTTGGCTATCTATGGGTAATTCCTCTTGTGGCCATGGTCATTCTTGAGATCATGTATAGAGTTTTGAAAAACACAGCAAAAAAACATGAGAGCCCTGCTCTTGGAGCAGATGCTTCTCATTATCGTATCGATAGCATAACGAGCCTGTTAGCCTTGATTGCATTGTTTTTAGGATTTCTTGTTCCTGAGTGGAGTCAAACTTTTGACCATTATGGAGCCTTTGCAATTGTAGCGTTTATGATCATTATTGGATTCATTGCTGCCCGAGAAAATATGCATCAACTTGTGGACAAGGTGCCTTCTCCCTATCTCTTTGCTAAAGTTCGCAATGCAGCCATGGAAGTCAAAGGGGTACTTGATACAGAAAAAATTAGGATCCAGCTATATGGTCCCGATGCTCACGTTGATATTGATATTGAAGTAGATCCCCAACTCAGTGTAGAAAAGGCTCATAAAATCAGTCAAGAAACAAGGGCTGCAATACAGAAAGATTGGCCGTTCGTGCGGGATGTTACAGTTCATATTGAGCCGTACTACCCAGGCGACCACTGAACCCCAATGGACGGACAAAGTGGACTTAGTGGACAAAGTGGACGGGGATGAGAAGGTTAACTTTGCCCTTCCACTTTGTCCACTAAGTCCACTTTGTCCGTCCATTTAAGAGATGGGCACGAAGTAATTATTTGGAGATTGTATGTTTAGATGGCTTGATAAAATGATGGACAGGATATTTGTGGTAATGGGAGCACTGATATTTTTGCAGCTTCCGTTATTCATGCAACAATATCATTTATCATTGCAAGGGCATGTCAAAGAACTCGAATACCAAATTGAAAAAATCAATCTAGCTGCTCAGTCCTCTGGAAAGTCATTAAATGAATGGGTGCAAAAATTTGTGAAAAGTACTGACCCCGATTTTGCGAAACAAGGTTACTTGATGCAAGAGATGCTGACAAGGCGTGTTGAGCTAACAGATGCCATGAGCGCATGGAAAAAATCATCGGTTTACCAGAGGCCATTTGTGTTTGTCAGGTATTATAAAACCGATATTGTCAAAGAGACATGGCAGATGTTTCAGTTCGGAATCCCTTTTAATCTTGAAGGGTTAGCGTATGGGTGCATAGGAGTTCTTGCTGGCTATATGACCTATGCGACAATCTCATTTACCTTTAGAATTCTATTTGGATCATTTAAAAGCAAACCTAAACCTAAAGTCGCCTAATCGTGTGGTATTGGATCAATTTTGCTATCAAGTCTGCCCTTTTTTATGGCGGATGGTTGTATTGTATCGAGTCCGTCGTTGAGTGTGCACCCTGGAAAGGAGCATTGGTCATCGCAGTGATTATGGCCTACCTGTTTATTGTCAGCAACAACCGGTTAGCGGATTTGTTGTTGGTTGTAACTTTAGCAGCAATGGGGATGATTACAGATTCCTTGTATGGAATTACGGGAATGATCATTTACAACTGCCCCTATAGAGCGGTACCCTGGTTGGCGCCTTACTGGTTGATAAGCTTATGGATGCTATTTGGTGCATTAATACGCGAAGGGTTTCATTGGCTGTACGGCCGATGGTTCATGGCAGCACTATTGGGAGGAGCCGGTGGAGTGAGTAGCTATTTAGCTTCGATGGAGCTTGGCGCAGCCCAATTCGGCGTCTCAAAACAAATCGGAATTGCCGTTCTGGCAATCGTTTGGGCCGCTGTCGTGCCATTCTGCATCTGGTACGCACATTGGCTCGAACTCAAAACCAAAAAATAGCTCTATCTTTTTAAATCATAATAAAATTCACAAATAACGTCGCGACGTTATTTATGTAACGCCTGCGGAAACGCTGTCGACGCTATTTATGTAACGTCTACCGTAAGGCCACCGCTTTTGTAGTAATGGCACTTATATGAAGGAAATACCCCGGGGCGGAGAGCCCCGGGTGTATGAATTATTATACAGGTTTGTTACTTTTGTTGATTTGTGTGCATGAAAGATTATATTGCATGCTCTTATGTTCAAAAGGTGATTTAGCATATTCGCCGCCATCGATTTTTCCTGGCCACCAATGTGTTGCAGGGTAACCTTGAAGATGTGTAACAGCTTTACCTAAGTCCTCAATAACTCCTGCAATATGCCTTAAATGAGCAATACTATCGTTGTTTGCGCTTTCAATTCGTCTACTTAAATCAAAATGCTGTTCCCATATACTCTCAGAAGGACCCTCAAAGTATTTTTGATAATTTTCAGGTTCCAAGTGCAATGCATGGGAAACATTTTTTAAGTAGTTGCTCGACAGATTAGCATGTTGTGTAGAAACTACAATTTCATTTTCCTGTTGATGTAATTTGCGAATATTGTCATATCGGTCCCAAACTCTATCTGAAATTGTTTTGAACTCTACCCCATACGCTTTAACAATTTCAGATCTTTTTTCTACCTTTGGTTCAGGAGTTTTTAACCAATTAGCTTTTGTTGCGTCTACTTTTGTTTTGAGGAGCAGCAGATCCTGAACATCTTTTTCGAGATCCAGAAGAATTTTTGGTACTTGAACTGGAGGATCTAATTCAAAGGCTACAACATATCTAAGCCTTGAAGCGTACATTTCTTCCGCGTCCACGATAGCATTATTCAAATCATTTACTTTTTCTTTAGTTGCATCATCATACATAGAATGAAAAGCTGCACGAATTTTAGCTATCAAATCTTTTCCATAAGCGACATTAAGAGGTGCTACAACTTTCGATTGCGCTGGTACTGCTACAGGTGAAGGTTGTGCTGATGCTGCCGGTGGTGTTGCCGTAAGTGGTGCAGGATTAGGCGAGGTTGGTGTGGTGGCTGCTGTTGGTGTAATAGTTGGAGCATTTGCAAGGGGTGCAGCTGCTGCTACTGTTGCAACTCCTGCAGCTTCATTACGTTTTTGCTCAGCTTCTTGTTTAGCGACTGATGGTGCTGCTGGAGAAGACGGTGGTGGTGTGTGAACAACTGCTGCTGCCGCTTCTTGTGCTACAGCGAGATGTTCCTGTGGAAAGGATGCTACAGTTGAAACGCCTGCTGGTGTTATTGCACCAGCCTGGTTTGGTTGTGCCATATAAACCTCCTCTTTTTGTTTAGGGCAACGCTCTACAAGGATATATAGAACGCATTAGATGGAAATCTATATGACAACTTTTAAATTTACGACAAAAAATTCCTATTTGTGCTGTCTTCTTTTCTTAGTGATTGAAGTCCAGTAGTCCTGATTTGAAGAACTCAAATATTTGGTAAATTTCTCGTATGGTACCGGCCAAGAATGATGTACCTCAGTATCAATGACTGCTATATAGCCCTTCTTGTCAAAAGGGATGTTAAATGCAAAGGTTGAATCAGCAAGACCTTGATCTTCAAAAAGTTCAAAGACCGCATCTAGAGTAGAATAAGAGATGGAACTGCCCTTCCATTTCTTCCTGTTCTTATCGCTTGCCAAAATATTCATATCTTTTGTCAGCAATACAAACTTTTTCCGGTCCAAGGTAGGATCTGTAGCAGGGAACTCTGGAAGAGGGTAAAGGAACTTCTTGGGGACTTTAAAAATATTTTCGTATCCAAGTCGTTTAATAGCTTCTGCAATAGATTCAGCACCAATTGGCCTACGTGTTAGACGGCTCGCATCATTGATACCGCTCTGTGTATCTAAATAGAGTTTTACCATGTGTCCTTCAAGTATTCTATGACGGGAAACAACAGGTCGATTGATCCCTCTTGGATAGGGGTCATCAAATCCTGCCTTTCTCATCGTATTCGCATCCATCGATGCACGTCGGCGGAGAAAAATTCTGTCGAGCCGATCTTTCATAGGATGGTTGTCAGGGATAAAATAGGGTTCAGCTTTAGCCCACTCGGAATCTGAGATGTATTTATTCTGTACAAATCCTTTTGCATGGACATTTTTTGTGCTAGAAATTCCATGAAGATCAAGCGAACGCCTTGTTGCTGACTTCATCGGAGCATCATATGTCAGAACATCACGGTTTTGTTGGAGATCCTTGTCATAAACGTAGATAAGTCCTGTAGGGTTGCTAAAACAACCATTTTTCTCTGCAACAATTCTATAATAGGCGTAGGTGCCATCGATTGTGATTGTTGTTTCGCTGACTGCACCAATGAAGTTAGATGTTTGTTCATATTTGGAAGGTTTGCCATTCACAATCGATTTAATTTGCTTGTCGTAATATATCGAAGGGATAAAATCTCTTGAGTTAGATGCAAAAACAAAGTACTGAACAGATGGATCGTCACCGAAATCTGCCCAAGTTATTTCATAGACATCTTTTTTAATTTTTTCAAATTCGATATCTTTTGGCCTAAAAGGCTTGTTGATAGTGAAATTGTAAGGGTGTGACCAACCTGAACATGTTGATTTGTTAATGACCTTAAATTCAAATTGATAATCTTGTTCAGGAGAAAGGAATGTGGATTGCAGCTCTGTCAAATCGATCTTATCTGAAAAATTTGCGATCCCTTGGACAACATTTACATAACCGCCATCTTCCATGCGGGAAATTTTCCAAAGAATTTGGTCTCCATTAGCGACTGGACTGATCTCAAATGAAGGTTTTACAAAGTCGAACACATGACTTTCATTGACGACCTTGCCTGCTGAGGCACCAGTGTCGATTTCAAATTTAGAATATTGCGGATGGAGACTCATTGGATCAAATTCTGACCCTGTGACAAAATCATCTTCAGCATACATTTTAGCAGCTAAATCCCATGCTGTAGAAATTCTTGTTTCTTCATCTGCATAGGGGAATTGAGTTCTAAGAATAAGGAGTGGATCCCCTAAAAGGTCGTTGATATCCGCGTATGTGCGGTTGTCCAACTTAAACATTTTAGAAGTAGGAAACTCTAAATTCGTAGGGTCGACGGGAAAGTCGCTATGCTTAACAGCTGGAGGACCAAACAGAGGAAGCATGTTCGCATTCAAAGGCATTAAAAATGCGGAGTAAAGTAGGTGAAGGGTAAACAGTATTCTTTTCTTCTTTAGCATGGATAGGAACCTTTTAGATTTAAGATTTGATCGCTAAGTAAATCCACCGAATCGTTATGTATGAGATCCACACGAGGGTTGCATTGATTAAAGCAGCTCCAACGCATTTTAAAAACATCCCTGTGTCTTGATAAAATAGAACAAGAGTAATGAGAAAAATGGCGCCAGCTACATAAAAGCTCATTCGATCGACTAGAGCAGGTTTTTCCATTGCGTCACTGTGGATCACTTTCTTAATTGCCCTAAAAATAGCCGATTAGGATTTATTAATCGATAGAGAAGATAATGGATATTATGGACACTATGGACAAAATGGACGAAGAGGTTACTCTTTTCCTTCGAGGAGGGCGATACGAGTGCTGATAGGAGGATGAGTTGCAAAAAGACCGGAAAGAAAGCCCTCATGATTAAAATACATGTGGGCGAATTTGCTGCCTTGGATTGGCATGTCTGGAGGTGTCATGTCTTTTTCAATCGCTTTTAGCGCTCCTATCAAACCTTCAGGGTTTCTAGTATACTGAACTGATGATGCATCAGCCAATAGCTCCCTTTGTCTACTAATAGCCAACCTGAATAATGTCCCAACAAACCAAGCAACCAAGCCTGCAATGACCAATATAAACGCAGCTAATATCAAAGGATTCCCTTGTCTGCCGTTTTCATCCCTTTGATAGCCAACAATCTGAAAAAATCTCATCCCTAAAATAAACAGAAAGTAAAATCCTGCCACCATCGCTGCAATATTTAATCCTAAACGCATGTCAGCATTGGCAATGTGACCAAACTCATGGGCAATTACACCTTGTAGCTGATCCCTTGTCAATTTACGCATTGCCCCACGCGTTACCGCAATTGCAGCATCACCTTGGGTCATGCCTGCAGCAAATGCATTAATTTCATCTGCATTTAAAATATAAATTTTAGGAACTTGAACATGTGCTGCAATGGCAATCTCATTGACGATATTGATCAACTGACGCTCATGCATATCTTGGGTATATGGTAGGACCTGTTTTCCACCTACCGATTCAGCAACATAACTTCCACCCTGAGAACGAAACATGAGCCAGTTAAAACCTGCAACGATGAAAGTGATTCCTGCAAATAGAATTGCGATGTAAGGTAGATCGGAATTGTAATCTGGACCCGCGAAATCGCGGAAAGTGACTTCAGACCCTAACGCCAAGGCAACGGTCAAGGCGATAAACAGGATCAGATAGATCACCGTGACTAATTTACGGTGTCTTTGGGCAGCCCAAAAATCCATACTCATGGTTTTTAGAAACTCACTTTAACAGGAGCTTTAGCTTCTGGTTGTGCAACTTCAAATAAGTCAGCTGGATGATGTCCAAATGCTGATGCAACAAGGTTTGTTGGAAATGTTTGTTGTGCATTGTTATAACTCAAGACTTGATCGTTATAGGATTGACGTGCGAATGCGATCTTGTTTTCTGTAGAGCTTAATTCCTCTTGCAAACGTTGCATAGGTTCGCTGGCTTTTAAATCCGGATAGTTTTCAGCAAGTGCGAAGAAGTTTCCTAATGCACCTTTCAATGTGCTTTCAGCTGCAGCTAATTCTTGAACAGAGGCGTTTGTTGGTCCACCGCTTGCCACCAATTTGTCCCTTGCGTTGACAGCTTGAGCACGTGCGTTGACGACGGCTTCTAAGGTGCCTTTTTCATAGCCCATGTAACCTTTAACAGTTTCTACTAGGTTAGGAATTAAATCGTATCTTCTTTGAAGCTGCACATCGATTTGGCTCCAAGCATTTTTTACTTGGTTGCGCAATCTAATAAGGTTGTTATAAACTCCAACTAAAAATAGACCCAATAGCACCACGATGGCTAAAAGAATCATACCTGTGCTCATAGAAGCCTCCTTCTTGCGTATATATTTATTATCGCATTTAGTTAATTATAAATAAAAGAATTCAGAACTCAGAAAACAGAAGTCGGAATTCTAAGATTTTTAACATACTAAAAATCAATAAGAATTATTCTAGCTTCTGAATTCTATAGTTTAACCGGTAATTTACCTTTCGCTGTCAATTCTCCCACAACAACTTTAGCTGCAGCAATCTGGGCATCAGGGTCGTCTTCGTAACCTAAAACAATTGAGTCAATATCAGGAAATAGGCTGAGACTATAGGGTGAACCGAAAATGACCAGCACAACTTTGTGTGAAGCTTGAAGAGATTTGATTAATTGAATTTGATCGTCCTGAATGCCATAATTGGTACGTTTGGGATCCTTCACTCCAATTCCTGGAACTTTAAACTTTGTCATTCCAAGGACTGGAATGATAATAGTTGGAAAATCTGAAAGCTCAGTAATATCGTCTCGTGAGTAAAGATACAATTCTGCCTCTGGGTGTGAATTGATAATTGTCTTGAAGAAAGGTGTTTGATTCAAATTGTTAAATTGAAGAACTGCGATATTGCCCTCATTTTTAACCGGGATGATTCCATCCTTATTTCTAACCAAAGTAATTGCAGCCTCATAAAGCTTCTTTTTCAGTTCTATTGCAGTAGGGGAGTCGAGTGTTGTAGGTTCTGGGTTTTGCGAGGCAATCCACTCTTTTGCTTTGAGAACCTTGTTTACTCGATGATTGATCTGATCTTCAGTGATTATCCCTTCTTGGACCGCTTGTTTGATTTTTTCAATTCCTTTGATGGCTGTTGTAGCCTCCATAATGAGATCGTTTCCAGCTAAAAATGCTTTTAAGCAGGCGTCGCCAGGTTCAAATTTATCGCTGATGGCTTTCATTAAAAGATCGTCAATGATGATGAGACCTTTGAAACCCAATTCTTCGATGAGAAGTCCTGTGACGATAGGTTTAGAAAGACTAGCGGGAATATTTGGGTCAGGTTCAAAAGCTGGAATCGCCAAATGCCCCATCATTATACTCATGACACCTGCATCAATAAGCTTTTTGAAAGGATACATTTCTAGTGACCTTAACCGTTCAGCTTTAAAGGGCAACAAGGGAAGAGCATGATGGGAATCAGTGGAGGTATCACCATGACCAGGAAAATGTTTGGCACAGGCAATGACTCCTCCATTTTGGAGTCCTTTCATCATTGCGATTCCACGCTTAGCAACTTCCTGTGGATTATCGCCAAAGCTTCTTAAATGGATCACAGGATTGTCGGGGTTGTTGTTTACATCCACGACAGGAGAAAAATTGTAATTTACACCCACGTAACGTGCTTGTTTTGCAACTTCCCGACCCATCTCTTCAATGAGATCCATATCTTGGACTGCCCCTAAAGTCATATTTTGGGGAAAGCGAATAGCTTCAGGGAGGCGCATGATCAGTCCATTTTCAAAATCTTGTGCGATGAAAAGGGGAGTGGAACTCATGGCTTGAAGTTCTTTTATGCGGGTCATCTCAGGTTCGACATTCCATCGTTGTTTAAAGAGGAGGCCTCCGATGTGATATTTTTTGATTAACAGTTCAGGATATTCATTAAAGGGTATTTCAAGTCCTTCCAGTTTGGCATCATCCACATTTGAATAGACTCCAGCAAAAAAGAGCTGCCCAATTTTTTCATCTAGTGTGAGTTCATTTAACGATGGAATTTTTGCTTCGAGATTTAAGGTGAAAAACGCAACAAGGAGATACAATGATTTTTTAAGCATTGGCAAGCCTCAAGTTAAGAAGAATGCATGATATAGAACAAAGATAATTTTTAACAGGTAATCTATATTTGTTTTATTAATATTTTAATTAATTTGTTTTTGTTAATAAGAGGATATACACGAAATTGTCCTGTCCTACGTCCTTTGCAAATACATTAATGCTAAGGAGGTTAGTATGAAAACTTCATTTATCCCGGAACATATCGATGAGATTGACTCAAGAACAAAGCTTGGATCTAGTCGAATGCTCACAAAAACGAAATCAGGATCATTTAGTCAACACAGACAGATTCAAGAATTAATGGTTGTTAATTCATTACTAAGAGAGCCAGTACAAAGTCCGGAAAAGACACAAGAAATTATTGAGAAGCTTAGCCATTTGTTAAAATCGAGACCTACCCATCGATTAAGGCTTAGAATTTTAAAAGCTACAAAGGAATTTATACGTGCTCAGCCTGAAAAAGAATTAGCTGCCAATAAAATGGGGATTAATGCCCTTTTAGCCGAAGTTTCTAAATCTGATGAATTTTCGCGATATACAAAATCGATCATGGAAATACCTCGCAATAAGGAGAACATTGCTTTAGCAGAAAAGTTAATAGGTTTACTGACCCCTGGCCAGCCTGATCTTCCCAAAATGATTGCAGCTTCCAGATTTTGGTATACTGACACGAATAGTTTGCTCCATGTGATTAGATTCCATTTAAGACATTCAGCAACAGATGTTGATAGAATCCAACTTTTTGAACTTACGGAACAGATCCTTGTAACGCTTTGCCCAGAGTCCTTTTCACATAAATATTCTCCCGTCTTGAGATCGATTGCCGCCATAGGTTTTACTTCAAATAATCCAGTTCTTATCCAGAAAGGGGAACAGCTTTTAGATCATCTAAGACAAATCATCAACACGGCTACTGAGTTCAATGATGAAGAGGCCTTTACCTCTCCAGATAATTGGTTTCAACATATTAAACCTAAGATCCAAAAAGGAAATTACTCAGATAGCGATGTGAAATACTTGGCGCAAGACTTGAAAAAACGGAGTATGAACAACTTTTTAAATATCAAACAAGAAGAGTATTCACATCTTAATTGGACAAAACATCCTGAACGGGCATCCAATCTTATCGATTTCATTAATGATTTTAATCGCATGAGCTTGTTTGTGGCTCAAGAAATATTGAGTCTACAAAGTCGGCATGAAAGAGCACATGCTATTGAGTTCTTTATAAATGTCGCTGAGCGTCTGAATTCAATCCATGATTTCAACACAAGCATGGCCATACAGGCTGGATTGAATATGCATTCCGTAGATAGATTAAAGCAATCATGGAGTGTTGTGAATGCGGATTCTATGAAGATTTTCCAAACTTTGACTGAGCTGTATTCTCCCTTACATAATTTCGCAAATATGAGAGCTTTGCAAAAAAAGGAAATGCAAACTAACCATTCGACAGTCCCACTACTTTCAATTTTTCTAAGAGATTTAACATTTGCTGAAGACGCGAACCCAGCATTTATTGAAGGAAAAATTAATATCAAAAAACTTGAGCTTTTAGGTACACTGCAAATGGCTCTCTTAAAGATACAAAAAAGTTGTAAAATTTCCACTTGCTTCGCTACAGATATCTGTAGGTACATTGATAAGAAAATCGAGACCGAAGACGTTTTAGACAGCTTGTCTGAGAGACTAGAACATCCCAACCACCCCAAAACTGAGGATGGTACTAAAGACCATGGAACCTTCACCACCTCCAGGGCCAGTATGGAATCCAGCAGGAGCATCTCCGACAGAAGCAACTCCGAGAGTAATTCAAAACACTCCGCGAACTAGTCATTTGCCAAGATCTCATGGAAGAGCGATTAGTCCCTTACATGGAAGGCGAGAGAGATCTCATTCCTCCAGCGCTGCACCTCACATTGCTCTTTCCCTTGCTGAAAGTGTTGGGCATCTTCAGCAATCAATCGATGCTCCAAGAAATCCCACAGGCACAGGTCGTGTCGTTACAAAGCAAAAACCCCCATCTCCTTTAAGACGCGACTCTACTTCATCTGAGCAAACTGAACAAACACGATGGAATACCCCTCCAAGAGGAATACAATTACCTCTTAATTATTTAGATAAACTGAAGATGCTCGAAGAGAGGGAAGCTGAAAAGAAAAGAGAACCTGAAAGAGGGTCCTTAACGGAAAAGAACATTAATAGAATTCATTCATCTCCCGAAAAAGGTGGGGATGGGAAGCAGCTTGGATTGTCTAGACTTTCACCTGTAGGGATAGATACTCTCAGAAGAGTGGTTGTTAGAAATAGTGCCGAACGCGTGGGTGGAAGTTTAGAAAGAAGAGGAAGTTCTTCTTCAAATGTGACAACAGTCTATGCAAAAGTTGTCATTGGCAAAGACTCTGCTGATAGATTGCAGCGGCTTAGTCCAACAATATACATTAGACTGATAAGTCAAGCGATATTTCCTTACCAACTTGTCTATTTATCGCTTCTTACGGATGATCAATATGGAAGAGTTATCAGTGTATTTACGGAGAAGCTCTACCCTAAATTAAGACAAATGAATAATGAACAATTTAGGAAACTATACCACACTCTTAAAAGTAATTTAGCAAGGAAGAGATTTAAGGAACTTTTAGACAAGCAGGAGTTTCAGAAATTCAGCTTACTTATAGATGGGGATGAAATTCTTCGCAGAAAACTGAGAGAAGAAATTATCAATACCCATAGCGATAATGAAATAGTTGTTTTAGTTAATCAAAGAGCTAAGTCGATTCTAAATTCACATGCATTGATAAAAGAAGTATTGGACCTGTATAAAATCAGCAAGGGCGATCCTAGAGTTTTATACAATTTAGTGTCATTTGCAGAACATTACGTTCCACTTTGCACGAATCAAGAAGTAATGCAAGTAAGTAGTGAATTATCTGATTTAGTAAACTTTGCTACAAACTGCCAGATAAACCCAACATCAGTTTTAGAAAAGGACTATGAGTCGAAAATAAAAGAAAAGGGACTATCTTTAAAGAGATCCGTTAACACGATTTCTGAGGAATTTTTTGCCCAAGAAATTATCGATCTTATCCTTCACCGTAAAGAATATGCCCTTACAACTTTTGATACCCTTTGCGAGCATTTCGCTTTATCTCATGTATGGTTTACGAATACTCCGTTATTAATAAAGAAAATTTCTGAGAATCTAAAAAAAGATATCGTCGAGGACAGTAAGCCGCTTTTGCAATTTCTAGATACTTTGATAAAAAAGGCTCCTCCAGAGTACTTCACAGAAGCAGAATTGACCATTATTAGACTTCACGTGACAGCTGCAGAATCAGATCCTTCGGAAAACGTCAAGCAATTAGCTGAATCACTGAAATCCAATTTAGAAAGAAAAAATGACAAGACAATAAGTAAATCTGAAAGTGATCCAACACCCTCAACATTGCCTGGAAAAGGTTCAAAGATAGGCTCCATCGCGACCTTTGAGTCACTATTAAAAAAGAACAAAAGCAAAGTTAGCGCAGAATTATTAGCTTGTGATTTAGGAATGCTAATAGGGAGTGTTTTTCGTAAAATTTCATTAGGCGATTTAACAAGAGTTAAATGGAAGAAAAATCAAAGTCCTACAATTAATGCTTATGAAACGCTCTATAAACAACTCACTTGCTTTTTCCAGTGCTACATTCTAGATAGTAAAATGGATAATAAAAAGAGAGCTAAGTTTATCAAAATACTTATCGAAACTTTAAGAGTAGCAAGTGCAAGTGATTATGCCACGTCCATGTTGATTGTGTCTGTATTAAATTCAGCTCCAATTAAAAGATTAAGCTGTTGGGAAAAAGTTGATGTTGCAAGAAAGACATTTCTGAATAGTTTTGATAAGTGGGTAGAACCGGGATCCGCCACTTTAAAAAAACTGATGGATTCTAAGGGAAAAGACTCTATAAATCCTTTCATTATTCCTATTTTGGCAGAATTTATTACAGTAGATGAAACAATTGGAAATATTTGTTCCTTTACCGGCGATATAACAGCTATGATTAATGAGACCAAAGTAAAAAATATTGCTGAATTGCTCAAAAAAGTCAGAGGGTATCAACAAAGATTATCTCTAGGAAACGGGTTCTATAAAACCGAATTAAATGCCTTGATCAAAGGTTTCAAAATATTATCAGACGATGAGCAATGGGCCATGTCCCAGGCGATTGATCCCTCAAAGTCTCAGAATGATAAAAAACAATAATTTACATCTGTCAATAATAGTTATTCTATAATTGTTTTGATATATTATAATAATGATATCTATTAAAATGGTGTCATTATGTCTTTAGAACCACCAGGTCTAAATCACAGTAGGCGTACATCCGAAGATCCTGAATTAAAGCGTACAAAACATGAACCACATAAGGAAGCATCTTTAGGATGGAGAATATTAGGCTCAATAGGGAACTTTTTTCTTAGTATACCATTTTTTAACTGGATCGTAACAAAAGTTTCATCAGCATTTAATCCAACGACTGAAAAAACTTCTAATATAGCCACAAAAACTTTAAGTGATTCAAAAGGTTTGGAAGACCAGTTAAGTCAAGAGCTTGAGGAACTGGATCGAATAGCCAAAGCCTATCCCAACATCAACTTTGATATAAAAGTATATCCTAAAGTTGAAGTCATTGTTAGAGCAAAAGATGCTGAAGCTCTTAATTTAATTGAATTAATAGAAAAGCTTGGAGGACCTCAAAAAATAAGAACGATGATAGATAACTCACACATAGAAAGACTATTAAATAGGTATGAAGCTGCAAAAAAAGAAGCTGATGCCCATAGAAAGGATGAATGGAGTGAGATAAATATAAATGAGGTTGTTCCTGTTAAACCCGAATTAAGCGATAAGGAAAAACGTCGAAAGTTAAGTGAGCTATTACAACAAGCTAGAATACACCCAGGCATGCTATTTAGAATTGACTTTAAGGAGAATCGGATAATTGCCTTTGAAGGGACTGAAAAAGATATACCATTTGAATCATTAATCAATGCCTTAGGAGGCACAGAAGAAGTCATAAAAATGCTGCCTAAAACCCCCGATGGAGATAACCTTAAATCCAAAATAGACCGCTATCTTACAATAAAAAAACTTAAAGATAAATTTAATATGTAAGCTTCCTAGAGGTGTATATTATCAGATGAATCTAACCTTCTGTTACTCAAAATGATCAAAAACAATTGCTTTTTTCAAAAAAATGTAATTAATTTTATTGTTAATTGCCATTAATTTATAATAATAATTGATTATTTACTAGGGGAGGGTTCAATGTCAACACCTGGAATAACACCAAGGGGAGAGGACCCATCCACTTCTTCTGTTGGATCCTCGAAAACATCAAGTAATGATTTAGAAGGAATGAGTAGAGTTACATCTGAAACGGCAAGTAAAACCTCAGTTGGAAGATCTATATTAAATGGTCTTAGTACTTTTCTGTCAGCTATTACATTTCCCTTTAGGTGGGCATTTTCTCAAGTTTCTTCTGCTTTCAATCCAACAACAGAAAAAACTGCTGGCGTGGCTGCGCTCACATTAAAAACTCCTGGAGCTAAAGGAACTGCAAATGAACTTGCCAAGGAACTTAGAGAACATAAAGATGTTAGTTTTTCCATAGAAAGTAATCGTGTTGTGGGAAGAGATAGGAACCAACAAGAACAACCAAAAATTATTGAGTTGATTAATAAACTTGGGGGGCCAGAAAATGCCAAGACTCTTATGGAGGAACATGGTATCGGGCATAATGAGCGAATGATCATTAATAACTATGACATAGCTCTCAAAGAACTATCAGCAAAAGAACCAAATGAACTAAAAGAACTTTTAAATGATCGTACACTTAGTTTTAAAATTGATGAAAATAATAATGTCGTTGCGGTCCATAAAAAGGAGATTGGACCTAATATGGCGATGGATGAGCTGCTTCCAAGAGTTTCAGAATTAATAAATAAGTTGGGTTGGGATAAAAAAGTACCCCAAGATTTAACAGAAACTCAAAAACGCAATTTAGAAAAATTTAACAGTGTGAGTAAATTAGCAAAAGCTAATGAATCTGATAACGTAGTACAATTATCTCAGCAATTATCATTTCATCCACGAGTTAGGTTTGAACTGTCATCCGATGGACGTGTTATGGCAAAGGATGGTACAGAAGAAGCCAATCAAATTGTCAAATTAATTGAAAATCTTGGAGGACCGGAGAAAGCTAAAAGCTATCTTCCGCAACAGGAACATAAAGATATCATTGATAGATATGCTGCAATAAAAAAAGCAGTAAGTCCTGAAGGGGAGATAAATGCAGCAAAGTTGGGCCCTACCCTTGCCATTAGAGGTAGTGACGTTCAAGAAAGTTTAGAGACTTTGTATGAAATAGGGGACAATATAGAGGCTCAAAGTACTCAACTTACATTTAATCCAACGCTACAAGCTGCATCGGAAGGAATTTTAAATGATATATTATCAAGAGATCCCGGTGACCTATCTTTTAAAACAGTGAAGGGTAGAGTTATTGTGGGTGTAAAGGAAGAAGGTTATACGAATTATAGAGATCTTCAAGATTTAATTCAGAAAGCAGGAGGATTACCAAATATTGGAGAATTTGACACAACAAAACAAACTAACCAAATCCAAAATATTTATAGAATTAATGCTCAATTGAGAAATAAATAATAAAAGCTATTTATTGGAGGAGGCACATATGGCAGCACTTCCACCACCAGGTGATGACCATTCAAAGCTTATTGCCGCATACAAAAGAACTCAACCCTAGCAATACATAACATAAATTATCAGACGTTATATGTAATGCCTGTTTAATGACGAAGTTTGATAAATATAGGAGGAATTATGGCTATTTTACCACCATCTGATTTTAGAGTAGATCGATGCGAGAATAATCTAGAATTTATAGAAATGGCAGATAATTGTAAAGTCGAGGAAGTTGATTTAGATAAAATTAAACAATTTCTAAAGAATAATGAAAATTGGATAGCTAGCAGACAATACGATGTCCAAGATAGCATAGCAAATTTGCGAAATAGGATAAATGCAGTATATGAAGATCCAGCTACTTTAGAATCAATTGATAATATCTTCAAAGAAGTAACTGCAAGGGAACGAGAACAAACAGAACGAAAACTTGAAGGAATACGTAGAATAATGGAAAGAGAATCAATAGATGAAACTGAAACTAAAAAAATTCCTTAGATTATTTTGTTAATGCATGACTCCCCTTTAATATTATTCAGACTTGAGTGCGCCCTGCAATAATTCTTCGATTGATTCGGAGGAAAAATGGTCGCGAATCTAGAGTTTCTTGAGTATCTAGCTTACTGTTCGTTCAGGGTAAATAGTCTGGCGGAGATGAGTGTATCCGACAGTGATGAAAAAAAAGTTGAAGTTGGTAATTCTTCCACCCATTCAGATGCTCAGACTCAAGAAAAAGTTCGGCAGATCTTTCAAGATGCCTTAGCTGAGGGAATGAAATTCCTTCAGTCTCCTGGGTTCGAATCTAGCGACCTATCGCTCAAGGACCTTTGTGACGAAAGCGAACTAATTCAAGCGAAAACGAAAACCCTTCAATTTCTTTCAGCAATCGTTAATTCTAAGATTGCTCGGGATATCTTTTCATCTGAAAATGCGCTGAAATCTTATAAAGAAGCCTCTAAAGTTCAATCTGATCTAATTACCCAGGCAGTAGCGCATTCTTTATTAAGGGTAAATAAGTATATCCATGATGACTTCAGTTCATCGACAGATACCTGGAAGCAGAGTAAATTGATTAAAAATCTTAACGATTATGCTCCTGAAGACGTCTCCGCTTCAAAATTGGGGCACACTGTCCGTATCTTTGCTGAAGTTCTAGGCGAAAAAACAATTAAACAGTTGCTAACTGAAAAAGCCCCTTTACTTTTAGGGCAGATTGAGAAACTTTCTCCTGAAGACCAAAAGATTCTATTTGAGATGCAGGGTCGCCTGGATTTGTTTACTAGAGACTCCCCTGCCAATTTGGAGAGAAATATCGTTGGGTTTATTGAAGTGATCGCTCAGTTGAACAGCATTAAAGATGAAGAGATGCGAAGAGTTATAAAGCAATGGATATTTACAAATAACAGTGCGTGGCAAACACTAGTTATACCGCCGATTATAGAATTTGCAAATGTTTACGATCTGGAATCGATCAAACCGATCCTTGAAGCTTCCAGTTTTCAAGATAGTTACTTTAACAAGATTGCTAAAAAATGGTTCTTTGGTCTTTTGACCGAAATGCAGAATTACTCCAAGGAGGAATTTCTAAGGAATGTGTTACAGGACTTTATAAGGCTTAAATCCTATTTAAAGCTAAAACAAATGATTCCTGAGCCTATCCATAATGAATTATATCAGCTTCAATTGGAACTCCTTTTCAACGATAATAATACATTTGAAGGCATTCGAAACGCCTCAAGATCTTTGTGTGGGAATCTTCTTCATTTAGCAGGTAGAGACCCCCAATTCCTTTCAAGTTACCTTAAATCAATTAACAAACTGGATTTCATGTCGAAGTTGTACCTCGAATTATTTTTAGAGAAACAACCTTTAAAAACTATACAAGCTTTAAAGCCTGTCTTCGAGAAAATCGGTACTTCTCCTTCACCCTCCGTAGCAGCAAATTTAACAAGAAGATTATTTGAAAAATTTCCTCAGTCTTTTCATCAAAGTTTACCTGAACTGATACTTAGGGGATTGCCTGACAAGAAGGATTTCATTGAAAATTTAACTAACAATTTTCCAGCTAATCCTGATGATATAAAACTTTTTTTTGTTAAGCAGGGTGAACAAGTCCTCTATGAGTCTCTTTTTGAAGTTCCTGATCAATTCTGGAACGATTTTCATGAATTCATTGCATCAACACCCTATTCTGATGGGTTTTTTCAGTGGATGAGTCAACAGCTTTTAATGAAACCTTCGGAACTCAAGCAATTGACTCCCGAAAAATGGATAGAACTATCGAAATCCTTTAGTAAAGATTTCGTAGACTTAATCCGTGAACTTATATCCGTAAGTCGTCAATTCCCTGATTTGAAAGAAAATCTCTGGAAATTGTTTCAGCACGATCCTACTAAGGAAACAATGGGTATTATCTTTAATCAACTTCAGAATAGGTATTCTGGTTATGATCTATTAATCCCCTTCTTACTAGAGCATTCTGAATTGATTCCTGACCTTCCAATTCATTTTAAAGAATATAAGTTTGTTCCAATTCTATTGAAAACACCTTTACCTATTGTCAAATTTATTTTCAGAAGATCTGAGACCAAGGATCAATTTGAGGATATGCTAAGGGTTCTTGCCAAAAATTCAGCCAAACTGGCCAAAATTGTTGAAATTGAAACCATGTTTTCACAACCCCTGATTTGGACAAATGAGAGAAAACATCATAGTGCAATCTATACTTTAATTAAGGATGAAGACCTTGATGCTATCCTTAAAGACTCAAAATTACAGGAATATCTGAAAGAAGGAAATTTGCTCCAATGGGAGAATATTCCAAAAGGGATCTATAGCGTTGCCCCTGATCTGCCCTTAAAACTTACCAAGCTTTTTAAAGAATATAAGCTACTGGGTAAATTCACATTAGATGATAAGGATCTTTTTGAAGCTTTACTCAAAGATGTTGTGCATCATCCAGGGCGTACACACTTAGCCCAGAAATTAGTTGATTTTGCAGACCAATGTATAAAGGACGATACGAAAGTTAGACAAGTATTACCTAAGAGTACATTTGAAAGCTTATTGAAACTATGTAAGGAGGGTAACGAAACTGTTGCTTTAGAACTTTTTAAATTGATGTACCCTGGTAAAGATGAAAAGTTAGATTTCCCCTATTTGGACCATCCTAAGTGCAAGGCTTATCTTTCCCCTCTAATTGAAGCAATTGCCAAAAAGTATAAAACACTAGAGAGTTTACCCACAGTACAAGAAAAGTTACAAAACTTGCCGATCGAATGGAAACAAGTCTTGATAGAATTCATCCAAGCGAGAATGGATAGTAGATCGTTAGAAGACGAGGCCTTCGAAAAAGTCCTTAAAAATCCTACGATATATGCCGTTGCACGATTGGCAAACCGTCAAATCCCTGAAAGTAAAACTAGAAGGCTTCAGAAGTCCTTTTATACAACTATGAGTAATCAAAATCATATTGATCGAGTGAATAAGAGCTTGTCTAGACGTTTTTATAATGATTTCTACTATAAAATTGATCCAGATCTTTATGTTGATTGGTTCGAAAAATTCCCGTTTCATACAGGATTAAATTCTTTGTTTGACAGTGTTAACAAACCTTTACAGGCACTATTAAAGAGCCTAGATTATTCGCGACTCGAGCAAACCAATTTTCGTGAATCGGTTCTCACCCTTGCCCAACTGCATGAGTGGGAACTTCTAAAAAAAATTGTGATTTATTTAAAAGATTCTCAAGATGAAACTCTCACTTTAGGATTATTGGATATGGCAAAAGCGGGCTATATTCCTGAAGCAATGGAGATTTTATCCCTAAAAGAAAAGAAACAGATCACACCTTTAGAGCAAAAATTGCTCAACTGTGCCAACTCCCCTTCTGGTGAATGGATTCAGCGGATAATGGCTTTACGTTTAGCTGGAAAACTTAATCCAGAAATAGAGGAAATTCTGGCAAGAGACCTTCAAAAACTTCAGTTTAGCCCATTACAAAAAAGTCTGCTTATTTTATTGCAAGAGGACCAAGCTACGCAGGCTCAAAGATTAATTGCATTAATGAAAAAGAAAACCGATGAATTGACAGAACAAGATAAAAAAGCTTTGCACTGTTATTCCACACAATCTTTCGAACTTGCAGAACTATACAGTCTTCTCCCTTCAAAAAATTGGAAGGGTCTAAGTACGCTTCCTATTGATTCACGTCTGGTCATCCCCCTTGCACATTTGTTGAAAGATTGCGAAGCCGCTGGCAAGGAAATAGCCTGGGAAGCATTGATCCCATTAATAACCTCAGATGCTCCAATTGATATAGTATTAGAAAAAATTGGAATGCTCCAATATCTGCTTGTCCACAAACCCGATCAAATCAGTACTGACTTTAAGCAATGGGATGTAGATCCTTTAGAACCTGTTCGATGGGCTTTAGAGCGTTTGAATACACATAAAATTGAAAATGCTTCGGATAAATCCCGTGCGCTAGAAACTGAATTAGCCTTCCACTTGGCTAAAATGTTAACGACGGCTTCAGGGCAAATCAATACTGGCTTAATTCCTCTATTGATAAAAAACATTGGTAAAAATCTCGTTTTCACACAGGATTCTGATGCGGGTATTTACCTCAGAACTACCCTTCAAAATTTTCTGAAGGAACCTCTCGCTAGCGATCTTTTATCTAAAGTGGCTCCTGCTTCAAATAGGACTAGCCCCTCTACATTGATCATAAAAAAGATGTTTGGCTTTAGTGAATCTGAGTCATTGACTCCATGGCATGCGCAAGTAGCAGCGCTCAGCGCTTTATTGTTCAGAACGCGGCAAGGAAATATTGGATCCTGTTATGCAACTTCCTTTGCCATCATTATTCAATCCGACACGCAAAATCTATTACAAAGCTTAAGGGACTATCGAGAAATGATCATGACTAACGGGTTGAGGAAAAGCTCCAGAATTGGAATAGGAAACTATACCTATCCGATGAAGGCCTCACAAAAAGGATTAAATGAACCTTACCCTTTCGATAATCTTCTAGTCAGAGAAAGGGAAATTTTAATTTCAAGGATGTCTGGTGTAACAACAGCTGGAGGCATATTGAACAACTCATTAGTTTTCTTTGAAACTAATGAATTTTACGACAAAACAATAAAGGAGATTAACTCCCAATACTTCGGAAGAAATGTTCCCATTCAACCCCAATCCATAACCGACTTGTTGCGGAAAAAATTTCTCGAAAAGACTAAAGGGGTGATGGAATATGATGAACCTGATCCAGTTACCGGAAAATTGGGCCATTGGTCCCTTGAAAGACGCGAAGGGAATAAACGTATCGTGTCAATGGAGGATTATCTCAGCTTACATATCGAAATCATTAATGAGGCATTAAGCGAACTTATCAGCCAGTCTCCTGAGTTAGAAGAATATTACTTAAGGATGAGACAACCTTTGATCCAAAGAACGTTAAGAACCCTTCCTTCTATTGTCAATACTACATACTGGTCCAAGGGTCCCGAAGGTGGATATTCTTTAGAACTGAGATCCACATATCATCAATTGTCTGATAAAAATTGGCCAACGATAGAGCTTCCTGGAGAAGACGTCAGAGCTTTGCTTGATGCCCTCTTTAAATATGTCCAGACGTTCCCTTTAAAGACCAAAGAACGTATTGAAAATGAGCCTGAGCTTCTATTAGATTTATTAATTCCGTCACATTCTATTGGACTCATGCCCTATCAAGTTTTAGATAAGATTAAAAATGGGATCACTTCAGAAAAAATGATAGAGCAATTGTCAAAGCCTTCTTCAATAATGATGGGGCAAATTCCTGATAAAGACAGAGAAAACCTAGTGCAAAATTTGTGCAACGTTTTACCTGCTGCTTTAGCAGAACCCTTTAGAATGGAAATTGCCAACTTGGATATAAAGTCTTTTAGTTTGGATGAATTTGGTCATTCAGTGCTTAAAACGGTTGAAGAAATTAATGGAGGCCCAATTACTCCAAAAGTATTAAGAAAGTTGCATCGAGCATTTTACACAAGCTTACCGAATAGTATTAAAGAACAGATGCCTCATTTGATCTTTGCTGATTTGGATTGGAATAATCTAGAAGAGCATCATAATAATGTTTATCTTGCTATTGCATGTAGTCCGCTAACAGGTCAACTTGACTATTTTTTTACAAACCGTCGTGGAGTGATTACGGGTTTAGCATCATGGAATGTTGCCCAAGGGTGGACTATTTTGCAGCCCTTGTCTCGAGTAGAGGATGGCAGGTTAACTTATAAGAAATTAACATGAGGATTTATGACAATTACCCTCCAAAAAATAACTTTAGGAACACATCAGGTGTCACTTCTTTTGGCTAAAGAACGTCGTTTGGTTTCAGTGGATGGTCATATTTATGAAAGTTTGGAAGATCTAGTTAAATCATATCCTGAAATGAAAAGCCCCGAGGAAATTTACAAAATAGCTCAAGTAGCAAATTTTATCTTCGCACCGGATCACTATGAAGTGATCCTAGATCCGACAAAATTTCAAAACAGTTACCAAAAGCGTCTTGAAGAGGATTCCCGTTTGAAAGAATTTGGCATTTCCAAGGTTTCAGAAATCACGCCCCCCAAAATCATTGAAGACATGTTTATCTTTTATGTAGAAGATGTCGGAAACAACATTCCTTATAGGGTGAGCTGCCCATTTCCTCCATCCTCGCCAGTTAATTACGAAAATCTTTCTTTCGAGTAACTGCTTTGTTCTCGACTTTAGCATTTTTTGCTACAAAATACTGAAGTTTGAATACTTAGGAATTCAGAAGACAGAATCCAGAATTCAGAAGAATATTTGTAGTTTTTTCTTGCATTAGTGCTGTAATGCTAATGTCAGGGCATGCAATATTCTGACTTCTGAATTCCGACTTCTGACTTCCTCAAAAAATCCTAAAGTCGAGTTTGTTGACTACGAAGGAATTATGTTTTCAATACTAGTTCCTTTCTACTCGTTCCATAGAATCCAATAGGATTGGCCTTGTTGTCCGGTACGAACTTCATGGAGGGGCCTATTAACAATATCATTAGGTTTTAGTAGACGCTGATAAAGGTCATCGAAAAATATTGCTGAGTCTGTAAAAAAATGATGTAAATTTCTGAGGAAATTGATAGGTGTGGCATCAATAATGAATGTATTCTTTAGACCTTTTTCTTGAAGTTCCATCAATTCTAAAGCTTCTTCAAACTCATATTCACCTACCCTTTCTGACGGCGGAAGCGTGATTTCAGCTGTTCGACCTAATCGTCTGCCGCCATTAAGCCAATGACTCATTAACAAAGCTCTATCGTTGGATGAAACATACACTGATAAATATCTTGACAAAGACATAATGGCTTCTGAAAATTTTTCATCAAAAGCTTGTGCAGATACATCAGGAGCAGACAAAACCACATGTGATAACTTTGTATGGCCTTTAAAGAGGTTTGGTTGATCCATAAGCCATTTAAGAGAGTCACAGATGGTCTGACATCCTAGACTGCTTCCCATTATCCAAATATTTTGGGCATCGGTATCTTGAATAATAGCTGTTAGGATTCTTCCTAGATCCGGTGCGGATTGTGTTGCGACTAGTTGTGAAGCAAAGTAGCCTCTAGAGCCTTCACCTTGGTTTCCTGGCCAATCAAACAACAGGACGGGAGTATTAATATCCAATGCATATGCAGTGTAGGCTGATTTTAGTGCAGCTGAAGTGAACCAATCTCTAAAGCCCCACACGATAATCAATATAGATTTTTGCGGAGAGGATTGAATCGCTTCTTTGAGCTTTAGTTTGAAATTGTCTGGTGTAAGTTCACTTCTTCCAGCCCATTCCATACTATTCCTGTCAAACCAGATAAAAGGGCTAATTTGTAAGTAGGGAGAAATGAGGACATCAAATGTGCCTGTGGAAATAGATTCGCCTAAATTGTTGCCCTGTCCATTAAAAGTCTCCTCATCATTTTTTCGGTTTGTTGCATAAAAGAACTGAAATCGCCGTTTGTCACCTTCTTGCAGCCATGGGAGCCGTCCAGCAAATGCCGAGCGCACAGGTACAGGTCCGATACCGGTAAAATTTTTGATAATAAAATTTGCTGCAAAAGCGCAAATAATAAGAAAAACGAGAAGTGTGCCCCACTTTAACAACCTTTTCATTCTAAGCTCCACTGAAATAGAACATAACCCAAACTAAATTGGGACGATAACTAATGGACCTTTAGGCTTATTAAATGAATCAAAGTAATTTGATGGCACGTCAAATGCTGTTGCTAGAACATCATTTGAGTAGGCGCCTACAACTTCTCCAATTCCAATGTAGTCTGGATTGGCATTACTAAAGAATGCAATGACTTCAACATCCTCATCTCCGATATTTTCAATATTGTGAAAATGGGATGCAGGTGCAAAAGCTCCTTCACCGCCTTTTACATCCAACGTTTCCACATGCCCACTTGGATCTAAAACTGTGATGCGAGTTTTTCCTTTGACGATATAGACGAGTTCTCCAGCATTTGTGTGCCAATGAGGCTCCACGATACCTTTGGGGTTTAAACCAAAACGTAGAATTCCTAAGCTTTCTAAAGTTGGAAGGTTTCCTTTAATTGCAGGTTGTAGATATCCCCCTTTTGTCTGAATCGTCTTGTTGCTAGAGCCCACATCATACTTAAAACGGCTTGCAATAGATTGGACATTGGTATTATTAGTGGGCAAAAGTTTGATCAACTCTGGATTTTTCGACTTCAAAAGTCCATCAAGAAAGCCTGGATTCGTATTGAATGTAGAATTGAATACATTGTTGGATAAGGAATGAATCGCTTTTGATAGGGACATCACTTGCGGGAATTTGTGACTATAGGCAAATGCAATGATGCAATCTTTTGAGCCGATATTTTCTATGCCGTGGATATATCCTTCTGGAATAAAAAAAACATCCCCTTCGTTAACAGTGAAAGTTTCATTTTTTTCTGGGTTACGTAATGTGACGAGTGCTTTCCCTTGTTGGCAATAACCGATTTTATTTGCATTTGGATGCCAAATGGGTTCAAGGCAACCTTTGGGTTTCAAATTTAAAAGGGAAAAAGAGATATCGACAAAACCTTCGACTTCATTTCCCGTCACATGTGTAATGCTTCCACCAGATGTCTTATACTGAGGCTTGATTTGATCGAGACTGAAGAATAATTTGCTCACACTGTGTCCCCTTTAAATTTAGAATTTTGATATAGCCTATCTTCTAAATCAAAGCAAGATTCGTCATCGTTAGCTTATTTTATAATTAAAATAATAATTATTATTTTTTTTAAACAAACATTTTTATTCAAATATTATTAAAAGTATGTTATAATGTTTTATTCTATAAATTAAGGTGCCAAATGCAGCCAGTAATTACTTTGCCTCAGTATAATACAAAATTAACTACTGAAGTTATAGTTGTTAACAAGAATAAGGAAAAACAAAGAGTACTTTCTGTCGAAGGACGGGAGTTTGCAGTCGCTGATAACATGCATTTCTTCAGGGTTTCTCCCTCCTCTAAACCTGAAAAACATCTAGGCCAAATTATATTAGAGATTAAAGAAAAGGCAATTTCTGTTTTTTTTATGTATGCTGATAACAGTTTCCATAGAGATTTTGATTCCAATGTAAAAAAGAAGTATTTGAATGTTGGAAGAGCATTGCATGAACTTGCAGTGAGGTACAGTTTTTTTAGTCACAAAGAGGGACATGTTGAGCTGTCTTCTATTAATGATGTATGCGGATTTCATTTCAGAATCGGTTTTAGGTTTACACAGCCTGAGCCTATGGTCAATCCAAATATAGTAAGATTATTTCCAATTTCACTAGTTAATGAGTTTAACACCACATGTGAATCCTACTTGCAGATGACAGGTGAATCTAAAGCTGAAGCTGCGGAAGTAATCAAAGGGAATGCTATTTATCAAATTGTATGCAATGCAGCTTTTCAAGAGTTGAAAAGAGATCCAAAAGATGTGGATGAGGCACTTGAATATGGTATTTATGTTCTTTGGAGTGTAAATTCTTTGTTGGAGCGTTTTTATAGTGGAATGAACTATTGCAAAGCGAAAATCTGTAATCCACCCAATCAACGCTTCGAGTTTGAAGGCGCCATGTCTCTTTCGGAAAAAGCCATACAAGAGTGGCGTCAATCGCTTGGGATCAAAAAGTGACTTCAATGTGACTGGACTAGACTTTGATCAAGACTTTCTTTTTATTCTTATCGGTTAGGTCTGAGAGACCTGCACCAATGAAAATGAGTGAAAGTCCTGTTGCAACTGCTCCAATGGCTGCAGTTAGGGTAATTCTTGTGCTACCTTTATAAGCAGCTGCCAAACCAACGGCAATTCCAACGCCAAAAAGTCCAATTACCCCTACCGCTATTGCAGCAATCGCGCAATCTTTTTTTAATTTCCCTTTTGAAGCTTTTTGTCTCACCACTACTTCAGTTTTATTAGATTCAGTAAGGCCAAAAATGCAACACATAGAACACCATTTTTTATTTTTAATTTAAAATTATACTACAATAAATTTAATTTGTAAATTAAAGATGTTTGAATTAATTAATAATTAACATGAATCATGTAAAGATTTTTTTACAAAATTGCTCTACTTTAAGGCTGGCATGATGAAATTTTGGATGCGAATAGATGGGTCTTAGGACAGCTTTCTGCAGAATAGGTTTTGAGACAATAAAAGCCCACTGAAGAGTTTTTAGTCCCACTCCCCTCCCCCGTTTAGTCAAAACGGCCATTAATATCCCTTTTGAACCTAGATGAAATAGGGTGTGGAAGCCTATTTCTACAAGAAAAGGCAAAACCTGTTTAGCTGGAACTTTTCTGGCAAATTGGGAGCTCACAGATACTATAGCTAAGCTGTAATCCACTATTAAGGGAAATAGCTCTTTAAATTGTTTTTTCATAACTTTTATTATAATTTAAACTGTTTTTAATTCAATTATAATAAATTATTTAAAACCTTAAATTAATGCTGGCCCTTTGCTGGTGCCAATGCGGGTGGCGCCTGACTCAATCAGTTCTAAAGCAAATTTTCGTTCTGCGATTCCTCCAGAGGCTTTAATTCCAAAATTGGGTCCAACGACACTTTTCATGAGCTGAATGTCGTGGACGGTTGCGCCTGCATTAGAAAACCCTGTGGAAGTCTTGACAAAGTGAGCTCCTGCGTCTTGGGTAAGTTGGCAAGCTATCTTTTTCTCTTCATCGCTGAGTAGGCAAGTTTCTATGATCACTTTTACAATGGATCCATTTGAGGCTTTAACAACTGATTCGATATCAGATTTGACTTTCGAATAGTTTTTAGACTTTAAATTGCCAAGGTTAATAACCATATCAATTTCAGAAGCGCCTAGTTGCACAAGCTGATGGGCTTCTTGAGCTTTAGTTTCTGTGGTGTTAGCACCCAGAGGAAAGCCCACCACGCTGCATACTTTGATCCCCTTATCTTTAAGCAAACTATAGGCATATTCGATCCAAGTGGGGTTAACACATACGCAAGCAAATTGAAATTGAGCTGCCTCTTCGCAGAGCTTTTTAATTTGCTCTTGAGTGGCATCTGACTTTAAAAGAGTGTGGTCGATGTAGGAGTTAATTTTCACAGTTTTTCCTAGGGTTAATGGTGTATCCGAATACAGAATTCGGTAGTCAGAAGAAGCACCACGACTTCTGTATTCTGTCTCCATGGTTAATTTTCAGATTAGTAGCCATATTGAGCTTTCAGAGCGAAATATTTTGTGGTTTTTTTGGAGAATTGCCCATCGTAGGAGTTTCCGTCTTGGAATTCGAGGTAGAATCTTGCTTTGTGACCGTATGATCTATCGAATTGGATATTGTCAAATTGGATACCAATAGCTCCGGAACTATTTAATCTCCAGTTGTTGTCTTGGTAGTTTGTGAAATATCCAGCGAAATATGGAGTACCTTCAAGGTTAAGAAATCTTATAGTTAATCCATTGAAGAAATAGTTGAATCCGTAGTAGAGACCATTTGGTTTAATTTTGAAGCTTTCATCCGAACGTAAAACGCAGGAATAGCCAAGGAAAGTCGTAAGATTTCTTGCAAAGGTATAGGCTAAAGCAAAATCAAAAACTTCCA
This sequence comes from Parachlamydiaceae bacterium, assembly GCA_039806825.1. Classification (GTDB taxonomy): domain Bacteria; phylum Chlamydiota; class Chlamydiia; order Chlamydiales; family Parachlamydiaceae; genus JBDHQB01. Next base: position 68,716 of record JBDHQB010000011.1, read on the forward strand.
TACTTGGATTTAGCCGTTCAATATCGCGGTGTTCTAAAAGAAATTCATCTCCCAGGTGTGAGGATTCATGGTACACCCTAATCTTTGCTGCAAAATCTTTGTAGAAATAGGTGAAAGGTAAAGCCACGTAATAATCTGAGTTTATAAGTGACAACGAACTAACTCGTGCCTCAAAAATCGCCCATACACAAGCCTCAAATCCAAAATAGAGCTGACCGAAGGAAACGTGCTTGATTTGACAAAGAGAAAATTGATCTCCAATTGAAACGGGAATGCACTGCGTTCTAAAAATAGAATCATAGGTTCGGTACCCTGCGGAGTAGGCAATCACTCGTCCGGATGCTAACATTGTTGGAAAAAAAGGATTCAGTGCAGGCAGTAAAGCAGACTCAACTTCTGGTACAACTTCGAGTTCCTCACATACAATTTCGTCATCCGAATCTGCATAAATAGGATGGAAACAAATCAGAGAGAACATGATCAGTGGAAGATAGCGTTTCATAGTTCTAGAATGCTTTTAGGGTTGATGCACATTGTAGAACTATTACACGTTAATCAAAAGAAGTTTTTTGAAAATTAAGAAAATCTTTTGATTTAATGAAGAGCCCGTGCACGAACAGACACACGAGCATGGATTTTTTGGACGACCTACTTTATTGCAATGTCGGCAAAGACTGGAAGATGATCTGAGGGGAAATGTCCGCCTACTGTTGCAGGATCAATGGCATGGAATAATACTTTGATCGACTCTGGGGTTACAAAAATGTGATCGAGAATTAATCCAGCAATATCGGGCTCTGAAAAAGGCATGCAATTTTTGGTTGAATAGGTAAAAGAGCACATGGGACCTGCATGAGCAATTAGAGCCAAGTCTAAACTGTTTCTGAATCCCCGCTTCGTTAGTGAATAGAGGATGTAGTTTCCATCTAATCCTGGAGTCACTGGCAATCTAAAATTATCAGGCAAAACACTTGGAAGTGTATTAAAATCCCCTGCGATAATCACAGGTTGGGTCATAGCATCTTTTTCCGCGTCGTTCAATACCAAATCTAAAAGCTGCTGTCTGACATTAGGTTTAAGATAGTCCAAATGGGTATTGTAGATCGTAAAAGTTTTCCCAGTGATGATATCTTTAAATGTCACCTTTATAAAATATTGGAAACACATTGCCTGAAAAGTTTCCCAATAATACATGGGGCCTAATTCTTTCTTTTCCCCGGAAAGGACTTCTAAAAAACCTTTATTGTAGAAGATCCCCAACATCTCTGTGCGGTATTGATTGGGATAAGGAGCGAAATAGTCGTACATATCTTTTAGGTCTTGAGAAAGGTCCTCAATCTGATCTACTGTGAGTTCTTGAAAACAGATAATGTCGGGTGCATCATGCTTAATCAATTCGATCACTCTTTCCTTTCTCGATGCCCATCGATTTTCGAGAAGCTGCATATGATCGTAGTCTTTGCTAAGTACGTTGTATGTCATTATCCTTAGTTTGCAAGGATATTGAAGCGTTTCGTGGATTTCTTCTTTTTGTTTATCGGTAAACTTTGTTTGATATTTGTAAAGAGCTTCTGTAGCAATGCACTCATTGCTGATACTGTTTTCGATGGCAAAAGTTGTGTTAATCAAAGCTAGTGTGATGATTAGAAATCTGCGCATAAATCCTCAAAAGTAAAGCAAAGATTTTAAGGATTTTTTTCTAATAAATCAAGCGCTTATATTATTGGCAGAACATCTATTCGTGACCGAGCTCATGCCCGCGAAGCTGCTTGGAATGCAGTGGCGGAACGAATGCGGAGCTACCGCCCTTGCTTTGACCGCAAGCAATGTTTTGTTTTCAAAACCTTGACTCAAATATCTTGTTATACAAAAATTTCTTTTAGTGGTCAGGGCAAAGGCGGTAGCTCCCTCCGGTCGCCACCGCATTCCACGGCCTACGGCGGAGGGCTACGAAGCTTATCTTTCAACGCATGGCGGTAGCTCCGCATTCGCTCCGCTACCGCACTCCAAGCCGCTTTGCGGAAAGGCTTTAACGCTTGTTTTTGTAAACGGTTGCAGAAATGGCTTTAACGCTTGTTTTTGTAAACGGTTGCAGAAAGGCTTTGGCGCATGCTTTGTAAGGGTTGTGGATTAATACCAAGAATCGTGAGTGCGGTTAATGAATTTTGATTGGTAGCATTTAGTATTTGGGAAAAATGGTGGTTTATCTCCGAAGCAAACAATGGCTGAACCTGTTCCTGTCATTGTTACATTTCTATAACCTTTCTTATTTAGCTCATTTTTTATCTCTTCCAAAATAGGTAGAGCCTTGAACGCTGAGACTTGTAGATCGTTCATGTACACTGGGGATCCCTTCTTGAACTCAGATAGCAAATTCTGAGGATCTATTTGTGGAATGCTCAAAATATCAAAGTTTTTAAAAACTTCGGGTGTTGATAGTCCTGCCTGCGGCTTCAAAATCCAGAGGTGTTCTTTTTGGATAATAGGATCAATTTTCTGAATTCTCTCTCCTCGGCCAGTGCATAAAGCTGTTCCTTCAGAAAGAAAAAATGTAATATCAGAACCAATCTCACCTGACCATTCGATTAAATCATCTAATGGAACATCTAATCCACTCATTTCATTTAAAGCCCATAGGGTGGTTGCTGCATTGCTGCTGCCCCCACCTAAACCTGCCTGAATAGGAATTCTTTTTTCTAAGTGAATATGCGCTTTAAAGGATTCTCCAGTTTTTTTTCGAAAGAGTTCAAGCGCTTTGAAGCAAAGGTTTGTACGATTGGTCGGTAGATTGGGATCTGTACAGGTAATTAGGTCTTCGCCGGTTGTAAAATGGATATCCAAAGTGTCACAGAGATCAATAGCTTGCATGAGGGTGGATAATTCGTGGTACCCATCGGGGCGTTTTGCAAGGACTCTAAGGAAGATATTGATTTTTGCTGGCGAAAGGAATTTTGGCATAGTCGATAGTTACTCCACTATATACCAGTGCTTAATAAAATTGCAGTTTGCGCGAAGTTTTAAGGCTTCGCGCTCGCAAATTATGCTTGATGAGAGTGTGGCTCTTCAGGCATGACTTTTAATGTGAGGGCTGAAGTTACACCTTCTTTCAATCTGAGCTGAACAGTGAAAACTCCAAGTTCTTTCACAGGGTGCTTGAGCTGAACAAAGCGTTTCTCAACTTCAAATCCATGCTCTGCTTTGAGCAGGTTCGAAATATCTGCAGCTGTTACAGAACCGTACATATGTCCTTCGTGGTCGACTTTTACAACTTTCGTTACAGTCAAACCTTCGAGACGTGCAGCCAATGCTTCAGATTGTTGTTTATCTTCAGCAGCTTTTTTCAATCTCTCTTCTTGCAACTTAGCTTGCATACGTAGTGCATTTTTATCTGCAACAACAGCGAAGCCTTGAGGAAGGAGGAAATTGCGTGCATAGCCTGGCTTTGCGCTGACGATATCGCCACTGCGACCTAGGGCTTCCACATCTTCAATCAATAAATATTTATTTGCCATGATCTTATGTCTCCTTATCCAGCGGTTACATGTTAGCAACGAAAGGCAGCAATGCCATATGGCGTGCACGCTTGATCGCATCTGCTAAACGTTTTTGATGATAGGCAGACACGCCAGTAATACGGCGCGGCAAAATTTTTCCACGTTCTGTAATAAAGCGGCTAAGCGTATCGATATCTTTGTAATCGATATCTTTAATGCCAGCAGTTGTGAACGGGCAGCGTTTACGCTTACGTTGGCGTGAATCGCCATTGGGTGCAGCGGATTTTTGTTTCTTGATTAGCATATCCCTATCTCCCTTATTCTTGTTCAGCTAAAGGCTTGAATTCGATCTTATCCATCACCTTATCTGTGCGAAGGGTGATGAAGCGAACGAGGTCTTCATTTAAATGGTATTCAGCCCACATATCATTGATAGCTGAAGGATCAACTGTGAAGTAGGTCACGAAATAGTACCCTTCGCGATGTCCATCAATTTCATAAGCAAGACGGCGACGTCCTTGCTGGTGAACTTTTAAAATCTCGCCGCCGCGGCTTGTGATCCCATTCTGGATCTTATCAAAAGCCTTAGCGCGCGCTTCGTTACTGAGGGTAGCGCTGATGATATACATCCCCTCATATAGATTTGGTTTCGCTTGACTCATCTTTGTCTCCTTGATTCTCCGTCTCCTTTATTTTGGGAGGACGGCGTCTCGTATTCACACTATTCATTACATCGGCAAACTCTTCAGTGAGGAGCCGAATAATTATTTTGACACTTTTTTCGATCACTTCTGGAAGCTTTTCCCTTTCCTCTGCAGAAAAAGGGCTAAGGACATAGGCCTCTAGCGGCAGCTCCTTATTCGATCCAACTCCTACCCTCAGCCGTTTATACACTGCTGAACCTAGATGAGTTTGGATGCTTCTTAACCCATTGTGGCCTCCGGTGCCCCCAGATGCCAACAGCTTCATCTGCCCAAAGGGCAATGCCACATCATCTGTTACAACGATGACGCTGTGGTTATCCAACTTTAAGTAATCGAGATAACTTCTTACGGCTTGTCCGCTAAGGTTCATATACGTCGTTGGAAGGACGATATGAACCTTCGACTCCCCCTCTGTCCCTTTTGCTATTAAAGCTTGAAACTTGCTCTCTTCTTTAAAAGGCAGTTTAAGGTTTTTAGCTAGTGCTTGGGCGATCATGTATCCAATGTTATGCCTTGTCATAGCATACTGGGAACCAGGGTTACCTAGTCCGATCACCACGAGGTTTTCTCTTGGCATAGCCGTATTTTAAATTCTCCTAATCTAACGTTTAGCTACTAGAACAGCGACTTCATTCAAGTCAGCGACAGGTTTCACTGATTGTGGGATGTCGAGGTCTTTTAAACGTTTGGACTGATTTAGTTCCAAATTTTTCACATCCAAGAAAAATGCGGATGGAATATCTTTTGGAAGGCAACGTACTTTTACATGTCGGATGACTTGACGGAGCATTCCGCCGAGTTTGACTCCGATACAATCGACTACGCTAGTAAGCTCAATAGGCACTTTAACAGTGATTGGAGCATTGCTGTGGAGCTCTTCAAAGTCAACGTGGATAACATTATAGCTTACTGGGTGGTAAGTGATCTCTTTAAGGATCGCTCTACGTTCTTTCCCATTTTCATCAACGAGGGTGAAAACAGTCGTAGGAAGGTGACCTGATTTCACTGAACGTAGATGTGTTGTATATTCTTCCGCGACGATATAGATCTTTTCAGAATCTTTACCGCGGTGGTAGATAATGCCTGGAACAAAGCCATCGCGCCTAAGTTGCTCGGTTTGGCCCTTTGTGTCGGCAGTCCGTTTAAATAATTTGAGTTTCATCGATTCCTCCATTTATCCAACTTTGAAAGCAATTGTCTGCTTTCAGCTCTTTAACCTGATCGCTCAGATTTACCATTAAGGCAATAGCCAAAACGGATTTTATAATGCTGAGATGGACTCTTTGGAAAGTATGCGTTGTATCGCGTGAGCGAAGTGAGAAGAGACTGAGACTTCGTGGAGCTTATTAAACCCATTCAGCCGTTCAGTCCGAGGGATGGTATTACTCATCAATAGTGCTTTAATGGGACTTTGCTCAATGTGTTTAACAGCATCATTAACACAAATACCGTGTGTGACAGCGGCAAAGATCTTTTGGGCACCCTTCTCATGGCATGCTTTCGCAGCTGACACTAAGGTTCCACCTGTGGAACACATATCATCAGCGAGAAGTACATCTTTTCCTTTGACATCTCCGATAACTGCTACTACTTCCGTATTTCTAGCATTTGATCGATGTTTGTCGATAATGACGAGATCGCTATGTAGTTGGGAAGCGTAGGCTCTTCCGAGCTTGATACTTCCTATATCGGGTGTGACCACCACTACATTGTCTGCTGGTGTCAAAGCCTTAAAGGCATCGACAATCAGCGGCATCGCGTGCAAATTATCGACAGGGATGTCAAAGAATCCCTGTAATTGTCCTGTGTGCAGGTCCATTGTTAGTACGCGGCTTGCACCTGCTGTTTCCAGCATATTGGCGACAAGTTTAGCGGTGATCGGCACGCGTGGTTTATCGATTCGGTCCTGCCTACTATACCCGAAGTACGGTATAACTGCAACAATACTACGCGCGGATGCTCTTTTTAGGGCATCAATCATGACTAACAGTTCAATCAAGTAATTATTAGGATCTAAGGCGACCGATTGTATAACAAACGTATCGCGACCGCGAACATTTTCGAGGATTTGGCAAAAGAGTTCGCCATCTGGAAAACGCTCGATTGAGACCCTACCCAGTTGAATCCCAAGCTCTTTAGCAACTTCTTGCGCAAAAACCGGATGAGATGACCCGGAAAACACATAGAAATCTGGTGCATTGGTATCAGTCAACGGGCATCCTTGGTTGAGGATTGGCACATTCACTTTATTGGGGTGGAAGGATTCGAACCTCCGCGTGGCGGTACCAAAAACCGCTGCCTTACCGCTTGGCTACACCCCAGCAATTTAGCAAGGCATGACTATAGCTGTGTCCCCTATTTTCTCGCAAGTTTTTTGTAATTTTTTATAGAAATTCCCCTACAGCTATGCCAGGGTTATCTAAAAAGTCTAATAGAAGAATTTGTAAAGTTGAAAGTAATTGAATCCTACATCGTGGTATGACTTAAGGATTCTAAATATATTTATATACATTTGGTGCCGTTGCTAATATTAGTAAGAAAACTTAGTCTATGACTTATGTGTAACTTATTCTTTTAAATAATAACTTTATTTAAAGTTAGTTTATTTTGCTCAGTGTAAAGAATAGTGGTAAATTTTCTGTCCACTCTAAAGCAACAAACTTATTTTTCATTTCTCATTTATTTCTCTGCCATGATTGCAAATAGTACGTGTTGAAAAGATTACAATCAAATTTCTTTAAATATTTTTTTTGATTGCATATTCTTTAATATTTTACTTATGTGTAGACCTAACATGTTTGTTAGACGATTTTGTTTGTCAAACATACATTACAAACTTAAACAAATAGATGGCAGAATGAACAAGAAAAAATATTTGATGTTTGCCATGTTCTTTATGCAGGCAGCTGTCCTTCAGGCAGCTAATGCAATTGATCCAGTAGATTTTAATGATACTGATGTCCACTGCCACAATATTTTCCAAGGACCACGTGGTCCTACTGGACCAACAGGCCCTGCAGGACCAGCAGGTTCTGGAGGCGGAGCTACAGGTGCCACAGGCGCCACAGGTGCTACAGGGCAACTGGAGCAACGGGTGCAACTGGTATACCTGGATTAATTGGTCCTACAGGCCCAACGGGTTCCACAGGTCCAACGGGTTCGACTGGAGCAACAGGAGCAACCGGGCTTAGCGGTGGACCAGCTCTTATCCCTTACGCTTCAGGACTTCCAGTCACACTCACAACAGTCCTTGGCGGTGTTTTAAATACTAATGCAAGCGTTGGTTTTGGAAATTCTCTGAGCGGTATTACTCTAGTAGGAGGCCTTATTGATCTTACTGGAACCAATCAATTTGCATTCTCCATACCAACTGATGGTATTATAACCTCAATTGCAGGATATTTTAGCACAAGTGCAGCTCTTGCTATTATTGGTTCAGAAATAACCATAACTGCTCAATTATACTCTTCTTCAACACCAGATGATACTTTTGCTCCAATACCAGGAGCCTCAGTGACACTTGGACCCACTTTGACAGGTGTAGTAAGTATTGGAGATGTAAGTAGCGGATTCACCACTGGATTAAACATTCCAGTTACTGCGGGAACACGCATACTTCTATTATTTTCGGCAAATGTAACTTCTGGCGTAGATGTAGCGGCCGTAGTTGCAGGGTTTGCTGGAGAGCAGGTGTATCTATAGTTACACAATAAGTAACTAGTCTGGACTATGCTTTTACGGGGGGGCCATCTGGCCCCCTGTTTATTTCCTAAGCAATTTCACTGAATTCAACAAGTTAATAGAGGTAGCCGTAAGCCAGTGAGATGGCGTTGGTGGATTTTTCTGAGCTGAATTTTCCTCCACCGATTTGTTCTGGCATACGACCTGACTGACGATTTTTGAAGCCGTGTGAATAGGTGAAAAATAGATCATGTGGATGATAGCTGAAATTAATTCCAGCAGATAACAGATCATAGATTGTTTGTCTGATGTAGCTGTGAGAGATGATGAAGCGTGATCTTCTTGGAATTCTAAACCGGTGAGAATACCCTGCTCCTAATGAGATGTTGGAGTTGATTTTATAACCCAAACCCATATTTAGAAAAGTTGCGTCTTGTAATCCCGGCCCCGGAGATTTATTAGAACCTCGTTTATTTCTATTGATCTCTCCATTGGATAAAATTGTATTGTTGGCTCCAGGAAGACTACTGTAACCTGTCCAGAGAACCTCTATTCGACCTGCAAGCTTTTCATTAAACTTGTATGTAAAGCCTCCACCTAATGTTGCAGGAATATAATTTTCCGCGTGATGGGGTTCAAATCCGCGATATTTTCTGTATTGACCCACATAACTCTTTTTCACAAAAGCTATGCCAAAGTCGAGAGCTTTTGTGATATTCCACCTCCACCCTACACTTAATCCGATCCCTCCTGAATGATCTGTACCATTGTTGGTCACATGCCCAGGAGAAACGGATCTTGTTGGATTGTCAGAATTTTGGAATCCATTTCTTTGGTGGGATAGGAAAAAATAATCTAGTGAGCATCCAATGGAATGAGATTCGTTCAGTTTTAGTGAGTAAATGAATGAAGCTACCTGGGTCCTATTTTGGACATAGATGGGGGTCGTTCCTGAAATAGGAAACGGATGTTTTGTACGAACCTTTACAAATCCAGGTGTCGTGTAAGTGGCCAGTGTAACAGATGAGTCACATCCAAAGGTATTTACATGCTTATGTATCGCTGCGTCTGCTGTGAAAAGGTAATTCACTTTATATGACATATTAATTTTACCTGGAGGGAATTGTGGGTTGTCATCTTTGTTATTGAGATAAGATTGCTGATACACTAATAACGTTCCGATATCAAAACGATCTTTAATCCACACGGCATTTGCTGGATTGACCACTCCAGCAAAAGCATTTTGTCCTCCAGAAATAGAATTGGGGCGACCACCAGCTAGCATGGCGTAAGAGTGAGTGGTGAACAAAGTGAATAACAATAATACCTTTAATTTCATCATACTCTTTTCAGATTGGATCCAGTTGTTTTAATAATATGTAATATTTTCCTAGTTCACGTATTCTTTAAGATGACTTTTAAAGTATGTTGTTCAGAGGAATTTCCGAAAATTTTATAGGCATTTAAAATGTCTTTCAGATCAAAATGGTGAGTAATTAATGAAGATGGATTAATTTTTCCATTTAGTAAAGTCTTTAGCAAGATAGGAATAGAAAAAGTATCCACCAAGGCTGTTGTTAAAGTAATGTTTCTATCCCACAGCTTTTCTAATTGCAAATTTACACTTTTCCCGTGCACACCTATATTAGCGATACATCCGCCTGGGGCTATAATAGATTGACAGGTATTAAAAGCTTCTGGAGTTCCGACAGCTTCGATCGCTACATTTACACCATTTTGCTTGGTCAATTGCAAAATTTCATTAATGGCATTGTTTTTACTATCATTAATGACTTTACTTGCTCCCAATCGCTTTGCAATTTCCAATCGGTAGTCATCCAAATCGACGACTGCAATTTCACCTGGAGAATATAATTGAGCTGTTATAAGAGTTGCTAAACCGATGGGACCCGCGCCTATAATTGCCACTGTGTCTGCTAATTTGATTTGACCTTTTAAAACCCCTGTTTCAAAAGCTGTTGGAAAAACGTCGCTAAACATGGCGGCAGCATCATCATCAATACTTTTTGGGATCGGATGAAGGCTTGTATCTGCAAAAGGTATTCGTACATATTCTGCTTGAGTTCCATCTATTTTATTTCCCAATAGCCATCCTCCAACTTCACAATGGGAATACATTTTATTTTTGCAAAAATTACATTTCCCACAGGATGTGATACAAGATATCAATACTTTATCACCGACTTGAAAATTGGAAACTGCATTTCCAACTTCTTCAATAATTCCTACTCCTTCGTGTCCTAATGTACGTCCTTTTTCAACTGTGGGTACATCGCCCTTCAAGATATGGAGGTCGGTACCACAGATGGTTGTCGAAGTTATTTTGATTATGCAATCTGTTGGATTAATAATTTTTGGCTTTTGTTTTTCTTCTAAATTAATTCTATTAGGTCCTTGATATACAAGAGCTTTCATTCCTGCCTCAACAAATCTAGTAATTGTAATCAACTCCTATAATTCAAATTGATTCAATAATTCAAGTTGTATGATACATCTATTAGAAAAGAAGAAGAAATAGGCACCCAAAGACCTTTGAAATGGAAGAGTTAAAAAATAAGCATTGGTGGGAGTTGAATATTCATGAAGTTTGTTCTTCTTTACAGACCGATATACATCATGGCTTAAGTGATTCAGTAGCTTCAAAACGATTAGAAGAAGTAGGCTTAAATAAGTTACCTGATACATCTTCTATTTCTGTCTTATATCTTTTTCTCCATCAATTTTCCAACTTCATCATTTGGGTATTGATTGTAGCAGCAATTATTGCGGGTTTTCTTCAAGAATGGATGGATACGTTAGCTATTAGTATTATTTTAATTTTCAACTCCATAATTGGTTTTATTCAGGAGTATCGTGCAGAGAAATCCTTAGAAGCTCTCAAAAAACTCTCAAAACCCACTGCTAAGATTACTCGAGAAGGTAAGTTAAAAACTTTACCTGCTACGCAGATTGTACCTGGGGATTTAGTTTTATTGGAAGCAGGCGACCGAATACCAGCTGATGGAAGAATCATTGAATCTTCTCAACTCACTACTCAAGAAGCAGCTTTAACAGGAGAATCAACCGCCGTCCAAAAGGTCACTAAAAAATTAACTAAAAGTCAATTGGCTATTGGAGATCGAAAAAACATGGTGTTTATGGGCACTGTTGTCGTAAACGGCAAAGGCCATATGATTGCAACCGGGACTGGCACTCAAACAGAAATTGGAAAAATTGCCACCTTATTGCAAAAAGGAACAGAAGAGCAGACTCCTTTGCAAATTCGGTTAGAAAAATTTGGTAAATTTCTAGTCTATGGATGTATTGGCATTATTCTTATTGTCTTTGCTCTTGGCCTATTGAGAGGTTATCCTTTTATTGAACTCACATTGACTGCTTTAAGCCTTGCTGTCGCAGTTATTCCAGAAGGACTGCCAGCCATCGTCACTATAGTTCTAGCTATAGGAGTAAGGCGGATGGTCAAGCGTAATTCTTTGATTCGAAGATTGCCTTCAGTAGAGACTCTAGGCTGTACAACAGTGATATGCACAGACAAAACCGGAACTCTTACTCAAAATGAAATGGTTGTAACTTCCATATGGGTAGATCAAAAGCATATTAAAGTAACTGGGACAGGTTACACCCCTGAAGGTGATTTTAAACATGGCCAAGAACCGATCAAGCCTTTTCAATTTGCGGATCTTGAGCTTCTTCTGAAAGCAGTTTCTTTATGCAATAATGCAAATTTATACAAAGATAAAAAGGGTTGGCAAATCAGCGGAGACCCAACAGAGGCGGCACTACTGGTAGCTGCTCAAAAATTTGAGCTTATTAAAAAAGAGTTGGAAAAGGTTTATATTGGAGAGGGAGAACTTCCATTCGATTCTGAAAGAAAATGCATGAGCGTTTTAAGAAAGGATACTGTTCAAAATCAATTTCTTTTATTCACAAAAGGAGCTGTTGATGTTATTTTGAGGCGTTCGAGCCATATCCTTTTAAATGAAAAAGTTCTTCCTTGGACTGACGAATTTTCGCAATCTGTTACTCAAGCTAATCGGGATCTAGCAAAACAGGGACTTCGCGTTCTAGCTGTTGCTTTTAAAGAAGTGGATAATGACAACGTCGAACCCAGCATTGAAAATGAACTTACCTTTATTGGCCTTATTGCAATGCAAGATCCCCCAAGGCCTGAAGTAAAAACAGCCATTCAAACTTGCAAAGATGCAGGCATTAAAACAATTATGATTACAGGTGATCATAAAGAAACTGCGCTAGCTATTGCCAAAGAGTTGGGATTGATTTCCAAAGATTCTATAGTTTTAGATGGAAAAGAAATCGAAGCGCTTGATCAAAACTCATTTGTCAAACTTATAGAGAAAATTGCTATCTATGCCAGGGTATCTGCGTACCATAAGCTGAAAATTGTAAGGGGGTGGAAAGAGAAAGGTGAGGTTGTAGCAATGACAGGAGACGGTGTAAATGATGCTCCGGCCATTAAGGAAGCGGATATTGGAATTGCAATGGGTATTACGGGAACGGATGTGACAAAAGAAGCCTCTGATATGATTATTACAGATGACAACTTTGCTTCCATCGTCAAAGCTGTGGAGGAAGGGAGAGGCCTATATGAGAATATCGTTAGGTTTATTAGTTATTTGTTTTCTACGAATTTAGCAGAGGTCTTGATTATTTTTTTAGGAATGATTTTAAATCTTAAAGACGAGCAAGGGGTTCCATTTCTTCTTCTTTTACCCACTCAAATTCTGTGGATTAATCTCTTATCAGATGGATTTCCAGCCGTTGCGCTAGGTTTAGATCCGATAGATAAAAATATTATGAAAAAGCCCCCAAGAGATCCAAAGTCCCCTCTTTTACCGGCTAGACTGATTATTCAACTAGTCATTATTAGTTTTATTGTCACTATTGCTACTCTATTTGCTGCTTTCTGGGGACTAAAAGAGAGCTCAAAGATGGCGCAAACAATGACTTTTACAACTTTAGTAGTTTTAGAATTAGTAAAAGTGCAGATCATTAGATCACCTTACCAATTGAGTATTTTTTCTAATTATTGGATTATAATTACCTTAGCAATTTCGTTTATCTTACTGATTTTAGCTGTTTATAATCCGTTACTTCAAAAAGTTTTTGGTACAATACCATTAGGTATTAATGAATGGATAACAATTTGTGTAATATCAATTGTTGTTTGGACCTTAAGCCAGATCGTGAATAAAGTTTTTGGAATGAAGCAGAATTAAAAGAATGGTGGGTAACCATTTCATTCGTAATTCCACCACCTTAAAAGCGACGCAATCTTTCTAAAAGCTAGTGAGCTGAGACGAGAAAAAGAGCTGGTTTCTTGTCTAAATTAGGCTGTTGAGACATTTTTCGCCATGAGTCCACCGTCTGTGTAATGACACCTTGGTTTGGGAGGGTGAGGTCCCAAGCAACACATAACTGGGTTTCTGGATGCAAATCTTGCAATAGAGCTTCCAGCGTAAACTGATTTCTATGTGGCGCTTCCATAAAAATTTGCGTGGACTGTTCGTTTCGAGCATCTTTTTCTAAACTTTTAATTTGGAATTGTCTTTGTTGAGGCTCTTTGTCAAGATAGCCTAAAAAGCTAAATTTTTGGGCTGGTAAACCGGAGAGCATTAAAGCAATTGTTATGGAGGATGGCCCTACAAAAGCTTGCACTGTGATTCCTAGTTGGCGTGCTCTAGCGACAAGCTTGTATCCTGGATCTGCAATGCAAGGAAGACCTGCATCCGAAACAAGTCCCCATCTTTGACCTTGCACAATGGGCTCAAGAAGGAAATCTACGTCATTCACATGAGCGTGTACATTGTAAAGAGCAATGGGAATTTCATGAGGTTTTCGATCTAATGTGAAACGACTTAGAAATCTGCGTCCCCCTGCTTCACTTTCTGCTATAAGGCCATCGATCGATTGTACTGCTTTATCAACACTAGCAGGCAGAAAGACTCCATGGTGAGGAATATCACCCAAAAGGTTTGGGAGTAAAAGAAGGGCTGGTTTGGCTTTCATTGTCATCTCGTGAGTTTAATAATTGTCATATCGGCGAGAAGCTCATGATCATCCATGCCGTTCTTGGCAGAGACTTCGGCTTCATCGATGATTTGGAGTCCTTTTTTGAACCGTTGAAGTCCATAATTATGCGCGAGTTGAACTTTTTGGTCTAGTAGACGTCCTTTAAGATAGGGAAATTCTTTGGCGACACCTTCCGCTCCCCCACCGCAGGCAAGAATCCAAGCGATTTGGCAGCCATTTTGCATTTGAGTCCTAAGTTGGCGAAGAATAGCAAAAATGGAGGCGCCATCTTTCAAAAGATTTTGAATAATTTTTACAGCAGAAGCAGGATCTAACCGCATGAGCGCTTCCCCGAGTTGCCATTCATCGCCCGAAGGCGAAGGCGTGCACATTGTCTGGATATCTTGGGGGGTGATCTCATGCCTTGTGCCGATGTAGCAGATCAGTTTGTCAAGTTCTTGTTTGAGAAGAGCTCGATTTTGCCCAGTAAACCTAATGAACTGAAGAGCGGTTGTGGGGGACATTTTCTTGCTTTGGGAAGCAGCTTCTTGGGTCGCCCATTCAGAGAGCGTTTTTTCCCGCTCCCAAGGCTTTTCTTCGGCCCATTCGTAAACAACACCCACCTTTTCTGCATGCTTGTAGTAGTTGGTCGTATGGAGAATAGCTGGTGCATTCAAGATCAATGTTTGATGTGGATTGGGCTTAGCGAAATAAGTCGTCAGCCAATCGATGGCATCTTTTTTCATAGAGTCGGCATCGTTGATGAGGACAATTTCTTTTTTGACAAAGAAGGAGAACGTATCAAGTTCACGTGCAAGATCATCGGCTTTCATCCCATCGCCTTGAAGGACTCGAAACGCGAGGTCACCCTGTTTTTGGGCATTGCGCAATGCTGTGACGAGGGTATCGATGGCAAGGCGCCGCTCACCATCATCTTTACCAAGAATCATATAGATGAGAGCAAAATTTGTAGGTGCTGACCCTTCAAGATGCTTTTCGAATGCTCTGAGCGTTGTATATTTCATAGGCAACAGGATACAGTATTCCGAATTCAGAAGGAAGTGGCAACAGCGTTGTAGCGTTGTAGTGTTGTAGTCCTAACTCTAGAATTAACCACGGAGGCACGGAGGACACGGAGAGAACAAAGAACAATTTAACAGGATGTGGGTTAAACGATGGACAGTATGGACACAATGGACTAAATGGACTAAATGGACAATTTTGGCTCATAGTGTCCATATTGTCCATTGTGTCCATTTAGTCCATACTGTCCATTGTGTGGTCCGTAGTTATAGGAGCTTTAAGGTACGAAGCATGTGCAAGGATAAAGGCACGAAAGTGCGATCTTTGCAGAATGTGGGTATTTCTCTTTTATCGACCCAGATGAATTCTGTGTACTCTGCGTTGGGACTTGGAAGTTTGTTTGCTTCTTGGGGGTCGAGCTCGATTTGGGCACAGATTTCGAAAATGGATTCTTCTGGTGAATAGACTAATTCGAAGTATTTGTACGCTTTAATTTTTTTTATGCCGGATTCTTCTTCGAGTTCTTGTTGAAATTGCTTATAGATATCTATTTCCCCTTCTTTTGTTCCTTGGGTATCGATACCGCCTGATGGAACACACTCAAAGGCATGGGGCGATTGTGTGACCGCGCTAGATCTTTTCGCAAATAATATTTTGTTACCGGAGTAGGCAACTCCGCTCACACATGCAGGAATGATGTTTAAAACCTTTTGAAGTTCTGGATCGCGTACTTGCGCAAGAAGGTATTTGTAATCAACGAAAAATCCTAGAACTTTAGAAATATCAAACTCAACAACATTTAGAATTTTTCCGTTATATAGGGTAGGACGCTGAGCAATTTCATTTTGCCAAACTTTTTCAATTCTTTGCTTATCTTCATCAGTTAATTCAATTTCATGGGAATGCGGATATAACTGAATTTTAAAGGAATTATCAATCGGGAAGGACTGATAGTTAGGCATAAGCTTCCTTCAAAACTTTGATTAGATCAGGCCATCCCTTAAGCATCACAATTTTTTCTGCCAGAACATTTCTTGGAATCGGTTTTCCATGTGTCAGATAGAACACTAAGAGATTTGCGTTTATAGCCGATTTAATTCCAGAAAAGGAATCTTCTATGGCAATGATTTCTTTTGTTGGAAGCTCCAACTTTTGAATGGCTTTTTGATAGATCACTCCATTCGGTTTGCTAATAAATCCAGAATCTTCTGGAGTGATCACAAAGTCAAAATAAGGGGCAATTTTATGCAGGCTAAAAATATGATCGACATATTTTCTATGTGCGGAAGTCACCAAAGCAAGCTTCGTATTCCATTTCACAAATTGCTTTAGGGCATCTAATGCTCCCGGATACAATGGAATATCGGTAGCTTTAAGATCTTTTAGATATCCCCGGTACTCTTCCAATAACTCATCAGTGGGTTCCTTCCACTGATATTCCTTTCGGACACTTTCAAGCATCTCTTTAAGGCTGGGCCCTATCAAGGAGTTAAACGTTTCTCGAGAATCAGAAACAGACCTTTTGTTCATGAATTTTTGAAAAACACCATAGAGGTATTCATGACTATTCAGGAGGGTTCCATCAAGATCTATGCAAAGCCCTTTAATCATTCCCAATCCCCTCTTTGGATTCCTTGTCCCAATCCTATATTCTTTCGCGCTTTTTTGCCTTCAACTTCACTAAGAAATCTTGGGTGAATACCTCTAACTTGTTTTCCTGGTCTAAGGATTTCGAAATTCTTTCCTTCTCGGAGCGTATCCCCTTTTTTAATCGGTTTGGATGCTTGCAGTCCTCTTCTTGCAAATTGAAGCAACTCTTCCTCCCCTTTCAAAACATGCTTGTAGCCAGAACCCAGCATTTGTTCTACAGCTCTTACACTCTTGACAAGCTCCTTTAATTCTTCCGGAGTAATCGCAAATGCATGATCGGGGCCAGGAAGTTTTTTATTGAGGGTAAAATGTTTTTCAATGACAGTAGCCCCTAAAGCAACAGCTGCAAGTGGTGCTTGCAGTGGATCTTTGCTGTGGTCTGATAATCCTGCCGGAAGGCGAAACCGTTCCATTAACCAGGGGATTGCACGTAAATTCATTTCTGCAGTCCCTGCAGGATACCTGGCAGTACATTGAAGGAGCGTTAAGTCTTTTCCGCCATTTTTGTAAAAGGTCTCTACCGCCCAAGCGATATCTGCTTCAGTAGATGCCCCTGTTGAGAGCAGAAGGGGTTTTCCCGACTTTGCAGCTAGTTCAAGCAAATGGACATGTGAAATTTCGTAAGAGCCAATTTTATGTCTTGATACATAGGGATCGACACGTTTGAAATCGACTCGTGAAAAGGGTGTCGACATAAATTCAACGCCACATTTTTTGCAATGTTTTGCAAATTCTGGAATTAACTCTTCAGGCATTGTGAGGTCTTTAAACATCTCTTGCATGTCAATTTTTATACCCGCATCCGAGAGGTAATCACTTTTACCAGCATTTTCAACATAGATAGTATGCGGTTCGAAAGTTTGAAATTTTACAACATCTGCTCCAGCCTCTGCAGCTTGTTCGATGAGAGTTTTACCCATTTCCAAATCTCGTGAATAAGTTCCCATCCGCCAATTGGATCCAGCCTCTGCGATGATGAGAACTTTTGATGATTTTTTATAGGAAGTCAGCTGTACGCGGTAAAGAACGGTATCAATTTTTTCACCAGTATCTTCGATCAATTTTTTATAGCTTTGAACCTCTTTGAATCCTGCTTGCGTAAAAGCTTTGTGAGAAGATTTGTTCTCTTTTTTAACCTCAGCTAATAAAACATCAATACCTTGATGATGTGCCCACTGTTGAATTTCAGTGAGAATTTGAGTACCTAATCCTTTTCCTCGGTGTTTGGGTGAGACATTAATAGAGATCTCAGCAGTTTTTAAATTGGAATTTCTAGAGTCCTCACCATTTTTAAAATTGACGACTGCAGCTCTTTCCCCATCTGACCAAATGAACAAGGGTGGCAATTCAGGAATGGAAAAATAAGCGTTTAAGAAATCGGGATAAAAAGTTTCAAATTTTTTGGGGTTAGAATGAAAAGACCAGCGTAGAGTATCTGGATCATTGCGCCATTCCATGACAATTTTGGCGTGATCTTCACGCGGCAATAGACATTCAAACTTTAGTGGGCTTTTAATGACTTTAGATTTTCTTTTGTTGGACATGGGAATTAATCTCGATCCATTCTGGGTGTAGGTTATGAAGTTTCACTAGATCTTTCAAGGTAAATTTGGGGTGTTTGTCGATAGATTCTTCGATTAAGAGTTTGATGAGTTCGTAATCCTCTGGGGTATCAACGGTCCATCGGTAGTGAGATAAGTTCGTAGGATGCTTAATCTGAGCAATTTTGTATATTTCAGGACGATTATAAATGTAGGGGGTGACATGTTCCCTTTCAGATTCCTCGTTAGCATTTAAATTTGCTTCTTCAAGGGCTTTTCTCGAGAATACTTCAACATCCAAGCCGCGGGGAAAGGTGCGTTCAAGGGTGTTAGAAACATAATCATATTTAGGAAAGTTGTCGATGAAGTATTGGATGGCCTGATCCACAACTTCATAATCGATCAAGGGACAGTCACCCGTGACTCTAACAATGACGTCAGCATTGTATTGGGTTGCGGCTAATGCATAGCGCCTAAGTACATCGTTTTCAGGACCTCTATAGCTAGGAATGTTATGTATAATACAGAAGTCAGTGAGGATATCGTCATGGATTTCTTGTGTAGTTGCAACAACTATTTCAGTTTTATTTTTTACAAGCTTCAAACGTTCAATGAGATATTGCAGTAAAGGCTTTCCTTTGACAAGCATTAAAGGTTTTCCTGGAAGCCGTGTAGCTCCCATTCGGGCCTGAACTATGATGATAATCCTTAGATTATCCATAGATTCTATGATCTTTTTGCTTGTTTTTTGCGTAATACTACTCTTCTCCATCCTTCGCCTGTCAAGATTCTGGGTTGCATGACAACACGGTTAGGTATCGGTTTAGGTTTTGTAGAAAGCTCTTTCTTAGGGACTAACGTTTTAGTTTTGGGTTCAGCTTTTATAACGGATTTAGCTGCAGTAGCTTTTGCTTTTATCGCCATCTCTTTTTTAGGAGCGGCAACCTTCTTTTTTATAGCTGTTTGGGGTTTTTCAACAACTTTTTTCTTAGGAGCCATAGCATACCTCCTGTAGTTTACAGAGGATATGAAGCAATCCTTGTGCCAATAAAAGGATGAATTATGAAGGATGAAGGATGAATTAGAGATAAGAATGAATTAAATTCATCCTTCATCCTTCATAATTCATCCTTTTCTTTTTACTCGATGCTGCCTTCAATGAATGAAGAAGGTGTATTCGATGAAGTTCTGGAGCGAGCCATTGCAGCAGTCCACATTGAAAGGATCAAGCAGGATGTTAAGAAGATCACAGCTAACCATGCTGTAATTTTCTTAAGAACATCTGCAGTAGATGTACCAAACAATGAATCTGTGGTATCACCACCAAAGGATGCACCCAATCCTGTACTTTTACTTTCTTGGATCAATACCACAAAGCACAGTACAGCGCATAAAATTAGAAACAAGGTGATTGTAAGAAAATATAAAAATGTCATCGTCCTATCCTAGTCAAAATTTACGATTGAACTAAATGTTTCGACCGACAAGGAAGCCCCTCCAACCAAAAGGCCGTCGATATCTTTTTGCTTCATCAATTCTGCTGCATTATCAGCTTTAACCGATCCGCCATAGATCAGGGGGATTTTTTCAGCAATAGATCCCCAAAACTTTTCAAGAGTCTTTCTACAAAACTGGTGGACTGCTTGCGCCTCTTCAGGGATCGCTGTCACACCTGTTCCAATAGCCCAAACAGGTTCATAAGCTATAACAACGTTTACTGCTAAGTCTATACTAATTCCATCAAGGCATTCTGCCAATTGCTTTCCAATAACTTCATGTGTCTGTCCAGCTTTACGCTCCTCAAGAGTTTCTCCTACACATAGAATGGGAATTAAGTCATATTTTAGCGCAGCCTTAAGTTTTCCATTAATCAAGGAATTTGGCTCATGAAAGTAGCGGCGCCTTTCCGAATGGCCTACAAGGGCATACTGTGCTCCGGCATCAGAAACTTGGACAGGGGAAATTTCACCAGTATAAGGACCTTCAGAATGTTCAGAAATATTTTGAGCTCCAACCAAAATTTTTGTTAAATCCGCAGCTTCAGCAACAGCGTTCAACGCAGTGAAAGGAGGGATTATAACGACTTTGACTTTTGAGCTTTTAACCTTCGATTCTAAAGCATGGACAAACGCAACAGCTTCCGGAATAGTTTTATACATCTTCCAGTTTGCAGCAATAACCGGTGTGCGCAAGTTGCGGTCCATGAGGATTGTCCTGATTAAAGATTACAATAATAATTGGGAATTGACTGAAAGTCAATATAGAAAGAAGAGGGAAGTCAGAAGACAGAATTCGGAAGTCAGAAGAAAGTAGGATGGACAGTATGGACAAAATGGACATTATGGACTTAAAAAATGTCCATACAGTCCATAATGTCCATTTTGTCCATATTACTTTCTTCCGACTTCTGTCTTCTGAATTCTGACTTCCGTCTTCTCAATAAACACCTCTAAAGGTATTCTTATCCCCATGAATACTACTCCCTCATTATCTGTATCAGAGCTTACGATTGCTATTAAGCAATGTCTTGAGCCTGCTTTTAGGTTTGTGCATCTGCATGGCGAAGTCAGTAACTGCAAGCTGCATGGTTCCGGCCATCTCTATTTTTCTTTGAAAGATGCCAATGCTCAGATCAGTGCTGTCATGTACCGTATGGATGCCCAAACTTTAACCAAGCTACCAAAAGATGGAGACCAGGTCACCGTTAAAGGAAATCTTAGCCTTTATCCTCAAAGCGGCAAATATCAGATCAATGTCAGAGAGCTTGTCTTTACCGGATTAGGAGAACTGCTTCTAAAGCTTGAACAATTAAAAATTAAATTACACCAAATGGGATGGTTTAAGCCTGATCGAAAAAAGCCCATTCCGAAATTTCCTAAAACAATCGGTATTGTCACTAGCCCCACCGGCGCTGCCATCCAAGATATATTAAAAGTTTTGACTCGAAGGTTCACAGGTGTCAAAGTCATCCTGAATCCTGTAAAAGTGCAAGGAGAAGGTTCCGCTTTAGAGATTGCAAAGGCGATCGATCAATTTAACCGTTATCAGTTGGTCGATGTGATGATTGTGGGACGTGGCGGTGGCAGCATTGAGGACCTTTGGTCTTTTAATGAAGAGATTGTTGCCCAGGCAATTTATAACAGTAAAATCCCGATTATCTGCGCTGTAGGCCATGAAACCGACCATACCATTGCAGAGTATGTTGCCGATCTTCGTGCTCCGACCCCATCAGCAGCGGCAGAAATGGTCGTCGCAGAGCAGAGTGCTCAAATTAATCATTTACAGCATCTTGAACGAAGAATTTTACAATCCATTGGTCATATGGTGCGGCATAATAAACAGCACCTTCTTGGAATTTTGCGCCATCCCCTCTTTACAAATCCCTACGCAATCTTGGGTCCTTGGATGCAGAGATTGGACGAATTAAAGGTACATCTTGACAAACAGATGGTCCATCTTCTTCGGCAAAAAAAATTGAAACTTGAAGGTTACAAACGGCAAACAGAAGCTTTAAAGCCAATGGCTCAAATAGCACACCATCGACACAAATTATTACAATATGACGTGGCTTTGAATAGATTATCAATTAATCTATTAAACA
This sequence comes from Parachlamydiaceae bacterium, assembly GCA_039806825.1. Taxonomy (GTDB): domain Bacteria; phylum Chlamydiota; class Chlamydiia; order Chlamydiales; family Parachlamydiaceae; genus JBDHQB01. The sequence continues at coordinate 90,461 of JBDHQB010000011.1, forward strand.
TGAAAAAGATAAGACTGGAAAAGTTGGTTTCTACGCTTAAGGCCCTTGACCCACGCAATGTCCTAGCTAAAGGATACAGTATTCTCTTTTCCGAAAAGGATCATTCAGTTATAACTTCGGTACAAGCTTTGCAAAAAGATGAATTAGTTAAAATCTTAATGCATGATGGTGAAGTAAAAGCAACGATAAGCGGTAAGTGATAGTGAGTACCTCGGAAAATAAAGATCCCAATCTATGCTTCGAAACGGCGTTTGCCCGTTTGGAAGAAATTCTTGAAAAAATGAATAGTGGAACGCTTCCCCTGGATGATGCTTTGAAATTGTATGAAGAAGCAGATAAATTGATTGCGATCTGCTCGCGTAAACTCAATGATGCTGAAAGAAAAATAGAAACTCTGGTAAAAAGCCGTTCTGGTGAGTTAGTGCTCGGGAATGACCAAAAGCCTACGACACAAAATTTTAATTTTTCATCCGGAAATTCACCTAAGCAGTAGCTAGACGTTGTAACTACCTAAATGTGCTTTATTGCGAGGCTATCATGAGCGGTTCGATTTTATCGAATATCAAATCCCCTCAAGATTTAAAATCTTTAAAAAATTCACAATTAAAGCCCCTTGCGGATGAAATCCGTAAACGAATTATCGATGTCCTTGCCATTAATGGCGGCCACTTAGGTTCCAACTTAGGCTCGGTTGAATTAACGATTGCACTTCACAAGGTTTTTGATTCTCCAAGTGATAAGTTTATTTGGGACGTTAGCCATCAAACTTACACCCATAAAATATTGACAGGTCGAAACGATCTATTCCCACAAATTAGACAATTCAAAGGACTATGTGGGTTCGGGAATCCAAAGGAATCGAATCATGATCATTTTTATGCGGGCCATGCAGGGACAGCCCTTTCCTTAGCCCTTGGGGTAGCCAAAAATAGGGATCTGGCGAAAAGGAATGAGTATGTTGTTCCAATTATTGGAGATGCCACTTTTACATGCGGGCTTGCTTATGAAGCTTTGAACAATGTTTCTCGTGATCTTAAGCGCTTTATTATCATATTAAATGACAACGAGATGTCGATCTCTAAAAATGTCGGGGCGATCACAAATATTTTGAGCCGATTGTTATGCAATCCCACAACAAATTGGCTTCATCAAGAGTTGGATGGATTAGTCTCCAAGATTCCTAGCATGGGATCAATCCTTTCTAAGCAAGGGCATAAAATTACAGAATCCCTTAAAAATTTAGTGAGTCCTTCCGCATTTTTTGAACATTTTGGAGTTTCCTATATTGGTCCGATAGATGGACATGACATTCACAAAATGATCGATGTTTTTGAAAATGTCAAAGACTCGCAATGGCCTGTTTTAATCCATGTGCTTACTAAAAAAGGGATGGGGATGCAAGAGGCAATACTCAACCCCGTGTCGTATCATGGAGCAAAGCCGTACGATCCGAATACCGGAAAATTTTTACCTTCCCCTTCCAATAAACCTACCTTCCCAAAAATTTTCGGAAACCATCTTCTCAAAATGGCTGAAAGAGATCCAAGCCTTGTAACGATTACTCCTGCGATGTCTGCAGGCTCCTGCTTAGACGATCTCATGAAGAAATTCCCAGACAGATGTATTGATGTAGGAATAGCTGAAGGGCATTCTGTGACCTTTGCAGGAGGTCTTGCGTACGGAAAGAAAATGAAAGTAGTCTTGTCTATTTATGGCACATTTTTGCAAAGGGCCATGGACAACGTTTTTCATGATGTCTGTTTGCAAGAAGTTCCGGTTGTTTTTGCTATTGATCGCGCTGGAATATCTGGACCTGATGGATCTACACACCATGGAATTTATGATATTTCGTTCCTAAACTCGATGCCGAACATGGTCATTACACAACCTCGCAGTGGACATGTATTAAAAGAGTTAATGGAATCTGTCTTTAGCTATGACAGACCTTCTGCAATTCGCTATCCAAATATGACAACAGAAGATTCCGATACTCCACTAAAATATAGACCTATAGGTAAAGGTGAGGTGCTTGCACAAGGAAGTGATCTGTTAATTATAGCGCTTGGTCATATGAACAACACCGCACTTAAAGTGCGCGAGCTTTTGAAAGCTGAGGGAGTTGAAGCAACTGTGATGGATCCTGTTTTTGTCAAACCCCTCGATCATGAACTGATCTGTCAATTATTATTAACCCATCAGAAAATCGTTACGATTGAAGAACACTCCGTTGTATCCGGTCTAGGGGCTATTCTAAATAACTTTCTTATGCATCATGGCTTCACAAATCTTCAAATGCTCAATCTTGGCATTCCTGAAACTTTCGTGGAACAGGGCAGCCATGATGAATTGATCAAAGAGCTAAATCTTCACCCCGAAGGTATCGCACAGTCGATAAAAACCCATTTCTACACTGCTGGGCAGGAGAAACGCGCATTTGCAGGCTATAAGGATTAATATGATTATTGGACTTTTTCCTAACATGATCAAACACCAATCCAAAAGCATTGCAATTGGGATGCGGGAATTCTTGTCCAATCATGGTGTCAAGGTTGTTGCAGAAGATAGTATTGCAGAGCAGTTAGGAACCGTTCCCCTTTCACAAGTGGATCCAAAAGATATTAATTTCAGCATCTCTTTAGGCGGTGATGGAACAATCCTACGTCTTATTCACAGACATCCTGAGCTTGAAGCTCCCATTTTGGGAGTCAATTTAGGAAGTTTAGGATTTATGGCTGACATACCTGTGGACGAGATCTATCCCAGTTTAAACGACCTTTTGAACGGTTCGTACGTGATCCATGAAAGAATGACAATGGAAGGTTCATCCGTTTATGGTCAAAATTGTTTGGCGGTAAATGATATTGTGATTCATCGCGGTCAAAATCCAAGTTTGATCGAGCTTGCCATCCATGTCGATGGAAATTACCTTAACACATTTTCAGCTGATGGTGTCATTGTTGCCACTGCAAATGGCTCAACCGCCTATTCATTAGCAGCTGGGGGTCCCATACTAACTCCAGAGCTCGAAGCATTCGTTTTGACACCGATCTGTCCCCATACGATTTCTAACCGTCCGATTGTGTTAAATCCAAAGCAAAGTATTCAAATACAATATATTAGCGAAAATCAGCCAGCCGAAGTTATCTATGATGGCTTTAGCAGCTTCGCTATCAGCACTGGTGAAACGTTTAATGTTTCAAGGTCATCCCGAAAATTCAAGCTGGTCAATTTGACTAGGCACGAGTATTTCTCGACCCTCCGCACCAAACTTGGATGGGCAGGGAAGCTCAAGTCGTAATAAAAGAATTCAGAAGACAGAATTCAGAAGTCAAAATTTCTGAAGACAGCTACGCATGACTTTTCTTCTGAATTCTGTCTTCTATCTTCTGAATTCTTGTTAACTAACCGTTAAGGCTTTCAAAATTTTGAATTCTAAAAAAATATTGTATTTCAACAACTTGTGTTTGCAGTCGAAAAAAAATTGGAAATTTAACAAAAAATCTACTGGAAGATTTAATGCCAAAACGTTATCAGAAACAGGTAAAACCTTTTTTAAACAAACGTAGCGTTTTAAGACCTTAAAGGCCTACATAGACGATACCGAGTGATAAAGGTAAAACTGACCACAAAAACACAAAAAGGAGTCTATTATGAAAGCTCTTAAATCTATGGTTGCTTTAGCTGTTACAGCAATGTTGCTCGCTAGCTGCTGCTGTGAACGCTCCTGCGACCCATGTCCACGTCCATGTCCAAAGCCATGTCCAAGACCATGTGCTAGACCATGCCCAGCTCCATGCCCAGCACCATGCCCAGCTCCAAGCGATTGCCCATGCTGGTAAAGCAGGCTTTGTGCCACTCGTGGGCATAAAGGTTTGATGCGGGAAATGTCCCGCATCAAAATTGTGAATGGACTTTAAATTAGGTAATTCGGATCTAACCAATGACTGGAGAGTTAAACCAAAAGTTAAGTTCCCTTAGTCACACTATGTGCTGTAGCTTATGTTTTATCCGGACATGTTGGAACGTTTCTTCTGTCCGACAAGAAATGGGGTTAGACAATTCCGAAATGGCAAACGCAAAACTGGTGCAATTGAAAAACGGAGATCCTAAATAAGAACTTGATACGCCAAAGCGAATGAAAACGCTCGATGCCGAGAACGTAGATGTCCCCCTCTTAAGCCCTTTGATCTCGATTGAAGGTCTCAAAAGGGGCGAAATCACGAATCAAATCATCAGGCAAAGTTTGATATGACCGTGCAAACGACAATGAGCATGGAAATTTAGGATCAATAAAAAACTACATGACCTTAAACTAAAGGAGTCTTTAATGAAGAAGAACCTGGGAATCTTTGCCTCACTAGCAGTATTGACTGCTATGGCAATGATCTGGACAGGATGCTCGCGTCAATGCGCTGCACCCTGTGATCCGTGCGTAGAACAAACATTTGATGGAGCAAGTGTTGCTGGAGTTTCATATGATGCTCCGGTTTCAGCACAACCTTGTGCGCCATGCCCTCCACCAAGACCTGTTTGTCCTCCACCATGCCCTCCAAAGCCGGTATGCCCACCACCTTGCCCACCGAAGCCAGTGTGCCCACCGCCTTGCCCACCACCATGCCCACCTAAGCCTTGCTGCGTACCTCCACCTCCACAAGAGTGTGAGCCTCTCTGCAAAGCTCCAGTTAAATGTGCTCACCCACCAACAGCTTGCTTAAAGTGCGTTGACGGGATCACAGTGACAGGTAGATTGCCAGAGCGCTGCATGTTGGGTGACCAATTCCCATTAGATGTAGAAGTTAGAGCTTGCGATGATGTTTGCAATGTAATCATTGAAGCACATTTGCCAGAGACAGTTTCTTACATTAAGTCTAATCCAGAAGCTCAAGTGAATGGAAGAGACGTAACCTGGAAATTGGGTTCAATGCAAAAAGGTGAAGCAAGATGCTTGAAAGTTTGGCTCAGATGTGAATGCGAAGGCGATGTCTGCGTATGTTTCTGTGCATCAGCTCAAGTTGTACGTTTCTGCTCACTTCTCTGCGCGAAACCACTCCTCGTTTGCGAAAAGTGTGCAACACCTGAAGTATGCCCAGGCGACTGTGTTAACTTCAGCGTTAGCGTAACAAACCGTGGTTCATGCACAGCTGAAGAAGTTGTTATTACTGACAACCTCCCAGATGGATTTGAGCATGCAAGCTGCCAGAAGACTTTGGTCTTCAAACTTGGTTGCTTAGAGCCATGCCAAACGAAAAAAGTTAACTTTACAGCAACAGCTACAAAGAGAGGTAAATTTACCAACTCAGCAGTTGTTACAGCTTGCAATGCTGATTCAACATCATGCCAAGCAACAACATGCGTATGCTGCTGTGCAATTGACATCTCCAAAAATGGTCCGAAAGAGCAATCTATCGGCAAAAATGCTGATTACCAAATCACAGTTTCTAACACAGGCGACAAATTGTTGACTGATGTGATTGTGACAGATAATGCTCCAAGCGCAACATCTATCGTTGCTGCTCAAGGTGCAACAATCAATGGTAACCAAGCTGTTTGGAGATTGAAAGAATTGAAGCCAGGCGAAAAAGTATCGTTTACGATCACTTTGACAACCTGCACACCAGGCTGCTTTACCAACAAAGTTAACGTATCTAGCTGCCAAGGCTGCAATGCTCAGGCACAATTTACAACACGTTGGAAAGGCCGTCCTGCATTGGATGTCTGCGTAACTGACTCTGAAGATTTAATCTGCGTAGGCGATTTGAATACCTACAAAGTTTCAGTTGTCAACCGTGGATCAGAAGCTGACAATAATGTTGTTGTAACAGTACGTTTCCCTGCAGAGATCCAACCGATCAGCGGCAGCGGACCAACAAACGCAACTGTTAACGGTCAGACAGTAACATTTGCTCCATTGAATAACTTTGCAGCACGTCAAACGCTTGAGTATCGCGTAGAAGCGAAAGCGGTAAAATCTGGCGACGCTCGTGTTATCACTGAAGTGAAGTCTGATTCTGTAACAACACCGATTGTACAACAAGAAAGCACAATAGTGAACTAAGGTTTGTCTAGTCTAACGACTCGACTTTCCGGGTGTTGGGGCTGGGTTTGCGAAAGCAAGCCCAGCCTTTTTTTTGGAAGGATGAATTATGAATTATGAAGGATGAATGAGAATGTTCTAGATAATTACTATGGATAAATATTATATTGTATTAATTTGTATTTAATAAAATGAAGGCAAGTATGGTTGGGGGAATTAATTATAATGGTTTAGGCGGCGACCCCGGCCTTGTAGGATAAGTCTCTCTTCGGTCGACTTATTCTAAAATTACTCCTTATTCCTTTAAATCATTACCCCATTTGGCATTCCTTGCTGTGTCATCCTGTTCAATACTTGCGCTTTAAGAATTAACTCAACATTTTGATTATCAACGCTTTTACTAAATAATTTTGGGCCGAATATCCCTTTAAATCGAGAAAATGCAGTCTCT